>CALBHI010000305.1 GCA_937894535.1 uncultured Verrucomicrobiota bacterium | reverse complement strand
AAAACCTCGCTTCTCTACCACCTCAAGAAACATCCGGAGGATGCCTCGCCGGATCGCCGCGCCGATCTCGCCGCAAGTTACCAGGAGGCGGTGGTGGATACACTGATCAAGCAACTGGAGCGGGCGTTGGCAACGTACCCGGCACGGATGATCGGCTGCGGCGGCGGGGTCGCCCGCAACGAACGTTTGCGGGAGCGGTTGGCTGCGGTTGCGGCGCGGCACAGACTTCCCTTGCGGGTGGCTGCATCCGCCTATTGTGCCGACAATGCCGCGATGATCGCGGCGGCGGCGCTCGTCTGTTACCGGCCGCGTTGTCCCGCCGGTTCCACGGTGGAGGTTGATCCCAACCTCTCGCTGGTTTCGCCCTTGCCATCGGCCTGAACATGGATCTCCAGGCCGTGGTTCCGGGCAGCTTTCCTCTTGCCAATCGCATCATGGCGCGGCATGATCCGCGCACGTTGCCAATGTAGCTCAGTTGGTAGAGCAGCTCATTCGTAATGAGCAGGTCGTCGGTTCGAATCCGTCCATTGGCTCCACCTTCCTACCTATGACGCACATCCGGTTCACCTTGCAGGAAGTGGCCGATTACCTTCACGTTTCGGTTGAAGACATCGAAACGCTGGTCAAGCGCCGCGAAATCCCGTTTGAGCTTGCGGGATCCCGTCCGGTGTTCGTTCGGGTGGAGATCGATGCGTGGGCGTCGCGTCGCTTGTTGGGTTTTTCGCGCGGTCCTCTGGCTGATTACCATCGCCGGTCATCCGCCAAGATGCACAACCTCGACCGGGACAGCGCCATCATATCCGAGTTGCTTCGCCCGGATTTCGTTGCCTGTGGTTTGACCTCCCGCACCAAGGCCTCGATTATCCGTGACATGGTCGCGATCGCCGACACGGCCGGGATCCTATCCGACCGAACCGAACTGGTCGACAGCATCACGGCGCGGGAGCGGATGTGTTCCACCGCCTTGGCGGGCGGGATGGCCATCCTGCACCCCGAACATCACCTGCCCTACCTCGCCGATGATTCCTTTGTCCTGCTTGCGCGCACCGTTCAACCGATCCCCTTCGGTTCTCCGGATGGGCAGACCACTGACGTGTTTTTTCTGGTTTGTTGCCAGGATGACCGGATCCACCTGCACGTGCTCGCGCGGATCTGCATGCTGTGCTACCACACTCCGTTGCTCGCTTCCCTGCGTGAATGCACATCGGCGGCGGAGATGCACGCCCTGGTGGTGCAGCAGGAAATCGAGCTGATCCGTTCGATGGAGTGAGTGCCCTTCGGCTACCGGTTCCAGCGGGCGCGAAAGGGTTCGATGGACGCTTGATGGGTCAGGTCGAAGTGCAGGGGGGTGATGGAGACGTGATGGGCGTTCAGGGCCTGCACATCGGTCCCGGTCTGTCCCGGTGCCAATTCCATGTCGCCGTCCATCCAGTAATACACATTGCCACGCGGATCGGTGCGGCGATGGAAGACCTCCTTGAACTGCGAGCGGGCCATGGTGGTGACGGCGAATCCCTTCAGTTCATCCAGCGGGATGTTTGGAACATTCACATTGAGCAGGATGCCGGGGGGCAATCCATCGCGGGCGACCTGGATCGCCACCTCGCGGGCGATGGCTGCGGCGGTTGACCACCGGGGATCGGTAAAGGTGTTGATGGAGATCGCGATACTCGGTATGCCGAGGATGGTGCCTTCCGTGGCGGCGGAAACTGTACCCGAGTAGATCACGCTGATGCCGGCGTTCGGGCCGAGGTTGATGCCGCTGATGATCAGGTCGGGCGGGTGGGGGAGCAGTGCTTCCACCGCCAGTTTGACGCTGTCGGCGGGTGTGCCGCCGATCGCATAGCCGCGGAATCCCTGGCCCTTGTCCACGGGCGTGACCTTGATGGGGTCGGAAATGGTGATGGCGTGGCCGACGGCGCTTTTCTGTGAATCGGGTGCGGCCACC
>CALBHI010000304.1 GCA_937894535.1 uncultured Verrucomicrobiota bacterium | reverse complement strand
CGAGGAACAGCGCATCCGCCTTGCCCCACCCGAAGGCCGAACCGAGCAGGTACCCGGCCAGGATCATGACCAGGATCTCGAACGCGGCGATCAACAGCGCCACCAGGCCGACCTGCCGCAGCTTGCGCAGGCTGAAATCGAGGCCGAGCGAAAACATCAGGAAAACCACCCCGAGGTCGGCCATGGTCTGGATGGTTACCGCATCGCGAATGAACGAAAACGGCGGCGTATTCGGGCCGATGATGAATCCGGCCAGCAGGTAGCCCAGCACCACCGGCTGCTTCAGCCGGTGAAACAGCAGGGTCACCATGCCGGAGACGATCATGACGATCGCCAGGTCTTGTAAAAAGGATACGCCGTTCATGAAGTCTCTCGCGCTCTGGTGCGTGCTTTACGTGATTGCCTCCACAAGCACCAGCACAATCGTTAGAGCGTGAAATATCGGTTTATTCCCGGGTGTTCCGTGATAGGGTACCGCCATGATCAGGACGCTCTCGCGCAGAGACTTCATGAGCTGGATCGGCAGCGGTGCCGTGGCATGGGCCTTGACGGTCCCGGCCTGGTCCTCGGCCCAACCGGATGCGGCGAAGATGGAAGCCCGTAAAGCCGTTCTCGACGCCGTGCTGGATACGATGATTCCGGCCGACGATACACCCGGAGCCCGGGAAGCCGGGGTCGCACACCTGATCGATGCGATGGCGGAAACCAACGCTGCGCTGCGTCATTACCTGAATGCCTTGCTTGATGAGGTTGAGCGCGCGGCCATGGCGCGGGATGACCAGCCGTTTACCCTGCTTCCACTCACCACGCGAGAATCGATCCTGCGCGAAGTCTTTGCCTCCAGCGACGAGGAGCGCCGGGAAGCCCGCACCGGATTCATGATGCTGCGCGGCGATGTCTTTGCCTTTTATTACCTTTCGGACGCGGGTCGCGCCACCCTGGGCTACGAAACTCCATTTCCCCGCGGCTATCCGGATTACGCCGCCGCCCTGGAGCCGCGTCCATGAAACGACGTGATGCCGACGTCGTCGTGATCGGTTCCGGTGCCGGTGGCGGTTTTGCGGCTACAGCTCTTGCCGAAGCCGGTTGGCGCGTCCTGCTGCTGGAGCGGGGACCGCGGTTCAAGCCTGATGACTTTCCAACCCGCCATGCCGATTGGGAAACCCGCGCCGTTCCTTTTGCGGCGGCCAGCTCCGCTATCGACCCCAGCATCGAATGGACACCCGGAGCGGTTATCGATCCGGCACATCGCTCGCTTTGTTCGCGCGCCCTGCACGCTCCCATGCCCACCACCACCCATCGCGGACGTTTCCGTTACGAACGGGCCTTCGGGGTGGGTGGAACAACATTGCAGTACCAAGGCGAAGCCCACCGGTTCGCGCCCCACGCATTCCTCCCCCAGACCCTGTTTGGCCTCGGGCGGGATTGGCCGGTGCGGTATGAAGACCTCGAGCCTTTTTACGAGCGAGCCGAGCAGTGGCTGGGCGTAGCCGGCGATGCGGAACACCCCTTCAAGCCATCACGCGGCCCCTACCCAGGACCCGCACATCCACTCTCTACCAAATCCCAATGGGCACGCCGTGGGGTCGAACAACTCGGCTGGACCTTGTTCCCCAACCCCCTGGCCCTGCCCTCGATTCCCCACGGAACCCAACCGCCCTGCCAGCATGCCGGCGTTTGTACGCGGGGCTGCCCCTTCGGAGCGAAATCGAGCGTTGACCGCGCGGTGCTACCGAGGGCTTTGGCCACCGGTCGGCTTGAAATCATCGAAAAAGCCAGGGTCATGCGGCTCGAAAGTACCGACCATGGACGGATCCGCTCGGTCATGTATCGGAAGGATGGTGCCACCCACCACGCATCCGCCGCCGTGTTTGTACTTGCCGCGGGTGCGCTGGAAAGTCCGCGCCTGCTGCTGACCAGCACCTCGCCGTCATGCCCGGAGGGCATCGGGAATCGGCATGACCAGGTCGGCCGCCATCTCATGGAAACCGTATTGTCCGCCGTCACCGTGGAAGCAGACCAACCGGTCGCGGGATGGAAAGGCCCGCCCATCGACGCCCGGGTGTGGGACTTTGGCATGCCGACCCCCGGTGAGGGACGTTCCGGCTTTGTCCTCGGAGTTTCCGGAACCATGAGCCGGTTCCACGGCCCCACCTCCTACGCCGCAGCCATTCCCGGCTTTGGCCTTGAGCATAAGAACGCGATGCGGGAGCGGTTCGGACGCATCATCACCTTGTTCGGCATAACGGATCACCAACCGCATCCGGAAAACCGCCTCGTCCTGTCGTCTCAAACCGACGAAACCGGCATGCCCAAGGTCCGCATCCACTCGGATTACCGGGACGTCGAACTCGCCACCCTGGGCACCATGCAGGACCGATTGATGCAGTGGGCGCATGCCTGCCAGCCCAAGGCCATCACCGAACTCTTTAGCTCCTACAGCCACCCCTCCGTCACCCACCTCGCCGGAACCTGCATCATGGGCTCCGATCCAACCACGTCGGTCACCGACCACCACGGACGGGTCCACGACTCCCCAAACCTGTTCATCACCGATGCCAGTATCTTACCCGGTCAAGGAATGGGTGATTCACCCTCCCTGACCATCCATGCCCTCGCGCTTCGGACTGCCGAAGAAATACATAAAATTCTGCAAACAAAGTAGTTGCGAGATATAAACCCCACACCGAAAGCGACTAAACCCCGTGCCATGATAAATCGATTTATCCGCTTGACAATATTTACTAAACGGTTTAATCGTTGTTTCCGTTAAGTATCAAAGCAACCAAAAGGGAGAGTTATCATGAAGACGTGGATGGGTGGTTTGTTGTTGGCGGTTTGGTCCTCGAGTGTGGCGATGGCGGGCGGCGTGTTGATTTGCGATGATGTTCCGACGTCGACGGATCTGATCGCCGGACGCTTTGTGGATTCCGGCGACGTCGTGGTCGCAAGCGATGGAACGTATCTTTATGTGACGATCATCACCGAAAACGGCTGGAGCTTGACCGAGACCCATGTGGCCGTCGGCGACACCTTGGACGACATTCCGCAAAACCGT
>CALBHI010000303.1 GCA_937894535.1 uncultured Verrucomicrobiota bacterium | reverse complement strand
TTGCCACGAAGGGTGGATCGCCGGGGCGATGGAGTCCCAGTAGTCGAGTCCGGCCCGGCGGAGTTTCGCGTCGTCGATGGTGAAGCCGAGCGGCTCGACCAGGTGGAGACGGCAACCGGTTGCGGCACAGAGGCGGGCAATGTTTCCGGTGTTGGGAGGGATTTCCGGTTCGACCAGCACCACATGAAAGGGTGGGGTGGGCCAATCGAAAGGATGGTCGAACCGGCGGGTGTGCGCGTGTTTCACCGCGGGGCTGTGGTTTCGTTGATGATCCCGCGGACCGCGCGGGCCAGTTTGCCGCCGATCTGACCGCTGGCCTTTTTCAGTGCCGCCTGACCGGCCGCTTGGGCAGACTGGCCACCTTCCTGGATGCTCGCATCCTCGATGGCGATGATCTTGCCGTCACTCACCCGAACGATTTTGGCGGTGATCTCCGCCTGCGAGCGGTACACCGTCACACCGTAGGCCACGCCCTGGCTGGCCTTCACCGCGGTCGCTTGGCCGGTGACCACATAATCGACCTTGAGTTGCTTGCCGGCCTCGAGGGCGAAGGCATTGGAAACGAGCCGTTCCCAGTTGTTCCCGAACGAGGGAAGGGTGGCGGTATTCAAGTCGATGACGTCGGCACCGGCGCGGACCAGGGATTTCTCCACCGCGCTCTGGACGATGTGTTGTGCGGTATCGGTATAGAGGAACCAATACCAGTCATGGTCGATGCGTTCGGGGAGAATCACCGCGAAGGTCGGCGGCTTGGGCTCTTCAACCGCGTCGGGCGCCGTTGCCGTCGCCGGCGTTTCATCGGGGGCCTCTGCAGGCGCTTCCGCTTCTTGCCCTGCGCCCGTATCCGTTTCCGGAAGTACGTTAACTTCGACGACCTCGGCTACGGCGGTTTCCGCTTCAGCCGATGCGGTATCTTCCGCCCACGACAACGTCGTCATCCAACCAAACGCCACGCAAACAACCAGTATCCAACGGTGCATTGCCTCTCCTCCTCAACGGTGCATCACCCGGATTCGACACCGGTGTCGGCCGGGTTACAGTATGATGGGCAACACGTTATCCATCGCCTTGCACCCCGACAAGCACGAAGTGGATCGTCGCCGCACACAAGAACGTTTTAGTAAAATCACCGCCCAATTTATTAAAGCCCTTAACAGGGGTGTTGGGCAGGGTTACGGTTTGGTTAGAACCGTTTTACCTGCCTCGGGTGTCAGGTGTCGGTTCGGGAGAAGCTACGATGAATCGATCGGCAGGCGGTTGGATGGCGGCAGCGTTGTTGTTCACGGGGGTGTGGCCGGTTTCCGCCCAGCATCCGATCCATGTGACCTACCAGTGGCACATGCATCAACCCATCTATTACCCGTACGAGACGGTCACAGCCACCGACAATGCGCAGCGGTTCATCTACAATGTCCGCGGCATCCATGACGAGCGCTGGGGCAATTACAACGACTGGCCCAAGAACGCGGTGCAACAGGGTGCGAACCGCGGTTTGCCGCACGCCGGGGCGCAGGCCAGTTTTTCCGGTTCGTTGATGGAGAACCTGAACCATGTCTGGGGCACGGGGTGGCGCGAGCACTGGCGCTGGGCGCGCAACGGACTGCGCACCAGCCGCAACAATCCGCGCCTTGATCTGGTCGGGTTTGCCTACCACCACTCCTTGATGCCGCTCACCTGTTATGAATCGATGCGGA
>CALBHI010000302.1 GCA_937894535.1 uncultured Verrucomicrobiota bacterium | reverse complement strand
CGTGGGCGAAGGCGAGCGCTGCCCCCTGCCGCAATCGGCCCTGCAGGTGCTCGGCGATGACAGCGCGGCGCTCGAGCAGTTTGCCGAGGCGGCTGAAAAGGTCATTCAGGGCGTGCCGGGCGCCGCCGATGTGCAGATGCAACGCGAGGGCGGCAAACCGTACGCGGAAATCCGCCTCGATCCGGAGAAACTCGCCCGCTTCGGCCTGACCCAGGAGCAGGTCATGCGCACTGTGGAAACGTCCCTCGGCGGCATGGCCATCACCTATTCCGTCGAGGGAAGCCTGCGCTATCCGGTGCGGATCCGCATGTTCCGCGAGCCGCGCGACGACATCGACGAATGCCCGCTGGTGCAGGTGCCGGTCGCCGAAGGCCACGGCGCCATTCCGTTGGCGCAGTTGCTGGCGACCCCGACGGTGTACACGCTGCGCTTCGACAGTACGAACGAACATGCGCACGGCCTGCTGGCCCGGCTGCCGCTGACCGAGCAGCGGAACTATACCATCATAAGCCACACCGAAGCGGAACTCACCGTCGCGGCGGGCGACCCGCTACCCGCGACGGCACAACCGTATGTGGTCGGCCAGAAACCTTCGGAGGCCGGACTCACCTACACGGTCGGTCCGATGGCCATCCGCTCCGAGGGCGGCAAGAAGACCCAGTACGTTTTGCTCAACACGCGCGGGCGCGGCGAGGTCGAGGTCGTGCGCGACGCCGATGCACGGTTGCGCGATGCGCTGGCCAGCGGCGCACTGGAACTGCCCCCGGGCGCGACCTACCGCTGGGTCGGCCGTTACGAGCAGAAGCTGCGCGCCGATGCTATCCTGCGCGTGATCATCGCCGTTTCGATGTCGGTCATGGTCGTGCTGATCTACCTCGGCACGCGGTCGTGGCTCATCACCGCGATCATCATCCTGTGCAACGCCCTGGTCACCACGGCCGGCGGCTTCTTTTTCGTCTGGTGGTGGGATGCCGAGATGACCACGGCGGTGGTGGTCGGCTTCCTCGTCCTGCTCGGCGTGATGTTCAACGACGGCATCCTGCTCGGCACCTATATCCAGGAACAGTTCAAGATCCCTCCGACCACGGTGGACGAGGTGCATCGGCGCGTCTTCCTGGCCGGCCTGCGCCGCCGGCGCCCGGCCATCATGACCAACGCCACCACGATGCTCTCGCTTATCCCGGTCCTCTGGGCGACCGGCCGCGGATCGGAACTGATGCAGCCGATGGTGCTGCCGGTCGTGGGCGGGATGGTCTTCGACGTGGTGTCGCTGTTTTCCGTGCCGGTCTTCTTTACCTGGTACTGGGAGCGGAAACTGGCGCGGTCGGCAACCGCTTGATCGGCGCTAGAGCCAGCCCTTCAGCGTTTCACGCAACAACTGGCGGGCGCGGTAGAGGCGGGTTTCCACCGCCTTGGCGCTGCACCCGGCGACGGCGGCGATTTCGGCGTGGGACATGTCCTCGTACTCGAAGAGGGTAACCGCCTCGCGCAAATCTTCGGGCAAGGCCAGCACGGCACTGCGGACGGCGCGCGCCCGTTCGTCCAGCAGGATGTCGTGCCGCGGATTGATTTCGTCCGCCGGCTCCCGTTGCCCTTGCCCGGCGGCCCCGTTTTCCAGCTCCAGCGCGACCTCCGGATGCCTACGCCGCCAGCGCAACCGCTGGCGGGCCTGGTTGGAAGCGATACCGAAGATCCAGGTGGAGAACTTCGCCGTGGGTTTGTAGCTCATGCGGGCGCGATAGACGCCGACAAAGGTTTCCTGGGTGAGATCCAGCGCATCCGATTCGTTGCCCAGATAGCGGGTCAGGAAGGAGGAGATCCGGGTCGACCACCGGTCCATGATCCCGTTGAGCGCGAGGTCGTCACCCGCCCGCAACCTCGCCATCGCATCGATATCGGGATCGGTCGCCGCGTCGTTCATGGATGATGATGGCTGGCGGTTTCCATGCGGTCGCTTCCGGTAATCAGTGGAAGCACCAGTCGTAAATACTCATTGGCTTGCCGGGGGTCGAGCAACCGGGCCACTTCGTAGAAATGGGATAGCATCTGCTGCTTGCATTCCGCCCGCAGGGTCTCCGCCTCGGCAATGGCCGCGCGGATGTCCGGCGTCATGGTGCGGTTGGCGGCGACAAGACGGGTCAACCGGGCATTCACCTTCGCCACCCGTTCGCACATCGCTCCACACTGGATGGCGTACCGGTGATGGGCCTCGGTAAACTGTTGCAAGGCGGCCCCTTCCAGTCCGAGATGACGGCCCAGCCACTCGTCGGGCTGGTGCCGCATGTGATACCGGTACATACCGACGGCCGCGATCACGGCCACGATCAGGGTCGCCAGCAGAATCCATGCGCCGCGCCTGTTCATGGCATCAACAGGGGCGAGACCGAGGTCAGGTAGGCCTGCATCTGGGAGGTTTCGGAGGCGGCCACGCCGATGGCCGCCCCGGCGACCACGCCCAGGATCAACAGGGAATAGGCCCAGGCCGGACGGGCCAGCAGGGAGAACACGCCGCCGAGCCAAGGACGGGCGAGGCCTTCCGGCTCCCGCTCGATCCGTTGCCAGACCTGGGCGCGAATAGTCCGGGGATCCACCCCGCCAGGTTTCCACGTCGCCAACAACGCGCTGAGTTCATCCTTCATGCCGCACCTCGACTTCACTATGGGCCGTCCGGTCCGGCTGTCAATCCATCCGGCCGGGAACCTCTTGCTGATAGATGGCCGGACGACGGCCAACCCCTTGAAAAAAACAGTGCAGGGCAAAAAAAAGACGCGGTGGGGTCACCGCGTCTTGCCGTCAACCAGCGTGCCGTGCGCCTCTGCGTGCATGCGGATACAAGGGCTTACCGTTCAGGACGAGTGTCCGCCGACGACAAGGCTCCACTCGGCGCGAAGATTCATCGAATCAAGATGATCCTCAAGGAAAACCCGGTCGAGGGTGTGACCGGAAACCGCCATCATGCCCCGCAGGTCGATGAGGTGTTTTTCCGACCGTCCCTCTCGGTAATACGCAAGTTTTTTCAGGATCACATACTCCAACGGGGCGATCCATAATCCGGAAGAAGCATCCAGGCTAACCCGCCGACGGTTCGCCAACCCCCAAACGTGCAAGGGATCCATTCCTGCCGTAAACACATCCGCTTTTAAGTCGGACTCGTGGTGGATGATGTTGAAATGACCCCGGTAAGCGCGTCGGGACTCAATATGGATGACCTCCAAGGGCGGGCAGTAAAATCGATCCGCCGGATAGAGGACCTCCAGTTGATCTGCCAATGCTTCATCAATACCAAGGACGATATCGACACCGTTGGTCAACCGCGGTTCACCGTAAGCGATACCCGCCACAGAGCCGGTTACCATGTACCGGGCACCGATCGCATCCAGAGGGGCGGTGAAAATCAGAAGAAAATCAATGGGATGCATACAGGAAGATCCGTCGGACTTCGGCCTTGATCCGGGTATCCGACCAATCGGGATGTTGCATTTTCAGCATCTGCGCCTTCAACTTCCGGGCGGAAAGCATGAAGGAGCCGGCGAGGCTTAATTTCTTGGCCATCGACATCTGCTGGTAAATGTTGACCTGCTCCGGATGCATAGGGGACAGCTTGGCCGAAGCCATTACTCCGGGCAAGCGGGTTCAATGACGATTCCGGCACCAGACAAACGTCGCGTTGAGCGGGATCAGGCGTGCAGACGGCCGGCCGACTCGGTGAGCTGGCGCATGCGGGCCTGGATCGCCGGGGTCAACTGGTCCCAGGTGAAGCGCCAGCGCCAGTTGTTGCTCTTGGTGCCGGGCACGTTCATGCGCGCCTCAGTGCCGAGGCCCATGAGGTCCTGCAACGGAAACACCGCGGTGTTGGCTTTGGAGCGCAGGGCGAGGCCGATCAGGTCCCACTGGATCTCCTTGCCGTCGGTGCCGACGTAATCGAGGATCGTCTTGCGTTCCTTCTCGATGTCTTCCTGGGTGCGCGTGGAGCCGGCACCCGCCTCGCTCCAGAACCAGCCCACGGTCGTGTCGTTGTCGTGGGTGCCGGTGTAGACCACGCAGTTCGGGGGGTAGTTGTGCGGGCGGAAGTTCTCGGCCTGTTCGTCGTTGCCGAAGGCGAACTGGAGGATGCGCATGCCGGGCAGGTTGAAGCCGTCGCGCAGCGATTCCACGTCGGGAGTGATGACGCCGAGGTCCTCGGCGATGATCGGCATGTCGCCGAGCTGGCGCTTGAGCGAGTGGAACAGGTCGGCACCCGGACCGGGAACCCATTTGCCGTTGATCGCGGTTTCGGCGTCACCGGGGATTTCCCAGTAGCCGGCAAAGCCGCGGAAGTGATCGATGCGGACGATGTCCACCATTTCGAAGATCTTGCGCAGGCGGCGCACCCACCAATGGTAATCGGTCGCCTTGTGGGCGTCCCAACGGTACAGCGGGTTGCCCCAGAGCTGGCCGGTGGCGCTGAAGTAGTCGGGCGGTACGCCGGCGACCACGGTGCACTTGCCGCTGGAGTCGAGGTAGAACAGTTCGGGGCTGGCCCAGGCGTCGGCGCTGTCGTGGGCGACGAAAATCGGGATGTCGCCGACGATCTTGATGCCACGCTCGCGGCAGTGGCGGCGCAGGCGGTTCCACTGGTCATCAAAGATGTATTGCTGCAGCTTGACGTTGCGGATCACCGCCTTGTTGCGTTGGCGGGCATCCTTCAGCGCCTCGGTTTCGCGGCCGATCAATTCGGGCGACCAGGTGGTCCACGGCTCGAGGTTGTATTCATACTTCAGCGCCATGAACAGGGCGAAGTCTTCCAGCCAATCGTGGTTGCGCTCGCAGAACGCGCGGAAATCCTCGCGCTGTTTCGGGGTCGCCTTGCGCTCGAAATTGCGGCAGGCGATGTTCAGGACGTTTTCCTTCGCCTTGATCACCGGGCCGTAATCGACGGTGTGTTCGGGAAACGCCGGGTACTTCTCCAGGTGGGACGCGGTGAGCAATCCATCCTGGACGAGCAGTTCCGGGCTGATGAACATCGGGTTGCCGGCAAAGGTGGAGAAGGACTGGTAGGGAGAATCGCCATAACCGGTCAGGCCGTGTGGAAGGATCTGCCAGAGGTGCTGGCCCATCGCAACCATCGCATCGGCAAAACGGTAGGCGGAAGGACCGATGTCGCCGATGCCGAAACGGCCCGGCAAGGAGGTGGGATGCAACAGGATGCCACTTTCGCGCTCAAAATTCATATCGAACCCTTCCGCTGTTGGTTAACTGGTTCGATACTGTTAATCGGCCGGTTGGCCGATGTCACGCAGATTGTTGCGCTTGCATGAGGCCGGGAGGCCTAGGGTTTTGAGCCAAATCGCTGCTTCATCGTCTCGTGCCGGTAAGTGAAGATCTTGTACACGTCGGGCTGGACGAACAGGCGGTTGACCAGCGCGCCACCCGGTGGGCGGTAATCGACGGTGTCGCCGCACCAGGTCCCGCCGTCCAGGGCCTGGAAGGTGTGTTCGTGGATCCATTCCCGGTAAGGCCCCTTGCGTTGCTCGTCGATGAACCGCACCCCGGGTTCCCAGGCGGTGATCTCGGTTTTCCAGGTGACCGGAATGCCGTGCAGACGGATCACGTAATCAATGCGTGCGCCGACCTTCATGGTGATGGGCAGCGGGGTGATGATCCGGAAGTTGACCCAGGGCGGGGTAATCAGGTTGAGGTTTTCCGCCGCCGCGAAAAACGCGAACACGTCATCCACCGGCCGTGGCAACCACAGACCGGCGGTGACCCGCCAACGTCCGGGGCTGGCGCGGTCGATGCGGATGCCCTCATGGCGCGATTCAGGAGCGGGAGGTGGGGTGGTGGCCATAGATTTTCTCCAGTTCCCAGTGGCCTTGAATGGCACGGGCGGCGGTTTGCACCTGTTCGACGTGGTGCATGAGGGTGGACATTTCCCGGATCAGCAGGTGCAGGCGCTGGTCCTCGTCGGTCAGCTCGAGCAACTCCTGCTTGATGCCGTGGCCAAGACCGAGGGTGGCGGCCAGCAGGAAGGAAAGTTCGGTGACCCCGGCATACCGTGACTCCGCCGGGGTTTGCCCGGTTACGACCTGAATTAGCGAACGATGGAGGTTAAAGGCTTCCGTGGCCAACAGCTCGTTCCAATCCTCTTTGGTATCGACCATCGGCTCAGGCCGCGCCATGCGGTAGGCCATGCCGCTCTCGACCTCGGCGATCCGGCACCGACGGCGGCCCACCACCACGACATCCAACCGGCCGTCGTCGTAGGTGCGCAGCACCTTGACCAACCGCACGACCGTACCCACGGCCACGAGTTGCTGCCCGAAGTAGGCGATGATGAACTCACCCGCCCCACCCTGTTCCTGCTGGTCGCGGCAAAAACGGATCATCTGCTTGTACCGCTCCTCGAAAACATGCAGCGGAACCAGTTCACGCGGACAGGCAGCCATCGGCAACGGGAATAGCGGAAGCGGTGTCATCCGGTAACTATGCACCATGGACCGCGGATTTCCAGCGACCCGGCATCGATTGTTCCTGCCCATCCGGATCGCTTCGGGATTGCCACCGGAGACCGTGTTGCGCATAAAGGATCCATGAACGTCCTGCACCGATCCGCCTGGCTGCTGCTGTTCCTCGCCAGCCCGATGACCACCCTCTCCACCACCCCGCCCGACCGCGCCTGGTCCACGACGGCATGGCGGGCCGACAATGGCCAGAACGCCACCTGGCTGTGGGGTGTCGGATTGGACGTTCCGGTTCATGGCAATCTCCGTCTCGACGCCTCCTACCTGCAGGGTCGCTTCAACCAGGGCGGCGATCTCGAGGAGAATGAGGAAGTCATGGCCTTCGCCGTGGTCCAGCAGGGCGCGTGGCGCTGGGGCGCGGGTTTTGTCCATCTCGGATTCGCCAACGAACTCCGCCGCGGCTTTGTCTGGTCGTATCCGGAAGAAGAGACGGAACGCAACGCCGATATCTACGGTCCGGCCCTGGCCGGTGGCGGACGCTGGTCATTCGGAACCGGGGGCTGGGACCTGCGCGCCGACGTCGTCTGGCTCCCGCATGATTTCGGCGATCTGGATGATGTCGGGTATAACGGCCGTTTTGTGCAGGCCGATGCCAGCCTCGGCTGGACCAGCCACCGCTTCCGTGTGGCCGCGGGTTACCGGTTCCGGTACTTTGACGACGTGCCGGACCGGATCATCAACGACGACCTCTTCGACCGGGATACCATCGACGGTCTCACGGTCTCCGCCACATTGTGGTTTTAGGAGTTTTCCATGCCGCGTTCCCTGCACAACCTCATCCCGTTTTCCCTGCTGGCATTGATCACGGCGACCCCGTTTTCATCGGCCGGACCAGCCATTCGTGATCAATGGCAGGTACGCTACGAATCGTTCACCTGGCGCGAATACGACCGTAACGGCCGCCAACTTCTGAAGGAGTCGGGCTACCGGGTCGGCCTGCAATGGGACCGGGCTTCGACCCGCTCCACCGCGCCGGCCTGGTCCACCCGGGTGACCGCTTACCTCGGCGATGTCGATTACGATGGCCGCACCCAACTCGGCACGCCCATCGACTCCACCACCGAGTACCATGGCGTGCGCGCCGAGGCGCTGCTGAGCCTCCCGCTGGCCACCCAACCCGGCCTCGACCTGGCACCGTTCGCCGGCCTCGGCGGCCACACCTGGCTACGCCGCCTCGATAACACGGGCGGATTCGCCGAGACCGGGTACGACGAGTGGTGGGTCCATGCCTATGGCATGATCGGAGTGGATGCCCGCTGGCAACGACCGTCGTTCGCATGGCTGGCGCGCTTGGGGGCGCGGTACCCGGGCCACGCCTGGGTGCAGTACGATTTCACCTTGCCGGACGGCACCGACGACGCCACCGTGGACACGGACCATGCCCCGGCCTGGTTTGGCGAATTGGGCGTAACCACCACGGGCGGCTATGTCATCACCGCCTTTGCCGAACGCACGACGTACGAACGATCGAACAGCAAGACGTATGGTTCGGTCTCCGTATTCCAACCGGAGTCGGAGACGACCAGCTACGGGCTGACCGTCGGGGTGCGGTTCTGACCCGCGCCGCACGCAAGGCCCATCACGTCTCGTCGAGTGCCAACCGTACGTTCTTGCCGAGCGACTCGACGGTGTAAGGCTTCTGGAAGCAGCGGTTGATCCCGAGCTTGCGTGCCTCCACGATGCGGGTGATGTCGGCGAAGCCACTGGCCAGAATCGCCTTCTGCCCGGGGCACAGTTCGATGATCGTCTTGTAGGTTTCCACCCCGTCAAACGCATCGCCCAGCACCAGGTCGATCACCACCAGATCATACGGCGCAACGCCGGGGCGCGCGGCCACCTGCTCACGGCACCGCTCCACCGCAACCTGGCCGTTCTCCGCCAGCGTGACGTCATAACCCAGATCGCGCAGGATCAGGGCGGCGGCTTGACGCTGCGCCTCGCTGTCATCGACGAGCAGGACCCGTTCACCACCGGTGTAGTCAGGCCGCAACTCCAACACCTCGGTGTCATCGCCACTGCTGGTCGGCAGGTGAACGGCGATGCTGTTGCCCACCGTGTTATCGCCGGTGATATCCACGTACCCGCCATGGTCCTCGACCACGCGGTACACCAGGGTCATGCCCAGCCCGCTCAAGGTGCGCCGGCCGAGTTTGGTCCGCACATAAAACGGCTCGAAGATCCGGTCGAGGTCTTCGTCGGACAAGCGCGCCGCAGTATCCTCGAAACTGATGACCACGAATTCGCCCGGTTTCTGGGAACCGTAGCGACCGACCGGCTGTTCGATCCGGGCACTGCTGGTGCGGATGCGCAAGAGGCCTCCGCCGCCCATGGCCTCAAGCGCGTTCAGGGCCAGGTTGCCGATCATCTGCCGCAGGTGATGGGACGATCCGCTGACCGGCGGCAGATCCTTGCCGAGTTCCGTTTCGATTTTCACCTTCGGGTTCACCCGCATCAGGTCATGGCCATCCATCCCGCGCAGGAAGTCGCCGATCAACTGGTTCAGCGCGACCGATGATTTCTTCAGCGTGCTGCTCTTGCCGATGGTTTCCAGGTCGCGGATCACCGCCGCCGCCTTGTGCAGTGCATCGCCCAGCTCGATCAATTTCCCCTGCGCCTCGTGCATCGGATCGATGATCCGGCGCAGGGCATCCGGAATCGACTCGACCGGCCGCAGGATATCGCGGAGATCCTTGGCCGCGCCTTCAGCGAGGGTGCCCAGCGCGGACATGCGCTCGGTACGGCTTAATTGCTCGTTGGTGGCCTTGCGCCGCTCCTCGGCGCGCTGGCGCTCCTCCTGCAGCGAGCGCCGGAGGTTGAAGGAGTCGAGCACCATGCGTGCGCGGTGGATGACCTCTTCCGGATTGCACGGCTTCT
>CALBHI010000301.1 GCA_937894535.1 uncultured Verrucomicrobiota bacterium | reverse complement strand
GTTGAAAAAGGGCAGCAGCACGGCGGCCGAGGCAAACAATTCGGTATCGGCCGTGACAAGCCAGCCTACACGGATGCCGGCCCGGCCATACAGGGTCAGCCAGTATTCATCGTAGCCGTATCCCTCATCGTCATCCAGGCTGCGCAACCAGTAATGGGTGCCAATGCCGATGAAGGGTTCGACCGTACAATCCGAGGAAAGCGCCTGGCCATACCCGACATCCCACGACCCCGCCACGCCCAGGTAAGTGGTTTCGGATTCATAGGGCCGGACCGAGCCATCGATACCTATCAGGAATCCATCGTAATCGACCGTACCGCCGTACACATCGCCGGCCAGTCGCGAGCGCCATCCGGGCGACCGGTGCGGGATATCGGTCTCGAGGCGCAGACCGAGCAGTCCGCCACGTTCCTCGAGGGAAAGGCCGTTGGGCAGTTTTTCGGTCCAGGTAAAATCCTGCAAGGAAAGCGAGATTGTAGCGTTGGCATGGACCGTGGTGCCTCCGGCGGCAAGCAGGGCCACACCAGCCATCAGGATGCGCATACGTGTCGTGTTCATCAGGCAACTCCTAGCGGATCGGCAGCAATTTCGTGAGCATGGCCGCCAATTCGGGGCCTCCTTTTTGTTTCACGACCTCCAGAATGACCGGGACGAACTGGCTGAGGGTTTTCGTGTCCAGCCTGAGGGAGGTCATGGCACCGGCCAGCGAAGCGAGACCGCCCAGCGATCCACCGCCCATGGCGCCGGCCAATGAACCAAGCAATCCGCCCCCGGATGCGGATGGTGCGGATTGGATAAGCGACGAAATCTCCGGCAAGGCTTGGGTCAACTTCGAGAAGTCGCCGGCGGCGAGTTTGTCTTGCGCCATCTTGAACAGAAGTCCGGCTCCGCCCTTGGCCTGTTGTTCATTGACACCCACGGCATTGACTATGTGCTGAATCAAGTCCATCGCGTTCTCCTTTACCGCCAACGTAATACCGAAGCCATTACCCGGCAATCATGAACACATGCTTGACGGCAGGTTTCCCATGGTTACTGTATGCGCAGATAGAGCGGGCATAGCTTAGTGGTAAAGTTCTAGCCTTCCAAGCTAGCCAGGCGGGTTCGATTCCCGCTGCCCGCTCCATTTTCCACCAAGCTCAGGGCTTCGAAATACGCAACCGGTAAATGCCTTCCTCGACCTCGCGTTCATCGAGCAGCGTCATGGGCGCATTGTTTCCGGGCATGCTGTAACCGACCGGCAGCCAATCGTTGGTATCGCGTATTCCTTTTTTCCATTCCAGTTGGTACAGGCGCCCGCTGGCGCCGGGGATATCGACTTGGATCGTGCCTGCGCGTGATATGCCCAGCACGAAGGGGAAATCCAGCGGATCCGTGGGGGAGGTCATGGCCAGGAACTCCTGGTAATTGGTGTAACCGTCACCATCGGCGTCATCACCGGCAAACGACTGGTCCGCTTCCTGTCCGGTGGAATGATCGAAGGTTCCCAGCATCCACCAATTCGGGATGCCATCGCCATCCGAATCGACCTCGCCGATCCGTTGCACCCGGATGGCGGACAACCGCGCATTGTTCTGCCGTGGAATGAACGACACCACCAACCGCGCATCGGCAACCTCGTTGGTGAGCACCTCGGTAACGGGAATATTCATCCCCCCGGCCCGGGAAAAGATGTCGTAATCGGCCAGCATACGTTGGCCTTGGATATAGACATCGAACTGCCGTTGACCGGAACCGGTATGCCAGGTTTCCGTTTGCAGGATGGTCGTTTCGTAGATGCCTTCAGGACAATCGAACACATAACTGAAGGCACCGTCGGGCGTACTGTAGAGTTCCTCCTGGTACAACCGCTGGGCGGTTGTGCAAATGCCGGTAATGACATTGCCGATGAACCCGTTGGTGCCATTCACACGTCCGTAGGTGCCGGGTGCATAAACGCGGTCGGCGGACCAGATGGAGTCATCGCAATTGGTGGTTGCGGCGCCGCCCGCATTCACCCGCTGGACGTACGGGCCTGGAACATTGAAGAATCGTACGGTTTGCTCCTCGGGCGGGGAGACATTGCCCGAGGTATCGATGGCCCGTGCGCGAATCACGTGGGAACCGTTCAGGAAGTGCGATGTTTCCAGCGGATAACTCCATGCCGCTGTGCCGCTGGCGCTGACCCAGTCCGCCCCGTCGATGCTGATCTGCACCGAAGCCACACCGACAAGATCGGTTGCGACACCGCTCAGCAGGATCGAACCGGCCACCGTCGAGCCTGCGGCCGGGTTGTGGAAGACCACCGTGGGTGGGACGGAGTCGGTGTACGAGGCTGGCGCCGTATGGAAAAAGGTCTCGAACGCGGCATGGAAGGTATTGGTATGGTGGGCATCAACAGCGTTGGTGGCCACCCGCAGCATGACCTTCGAGGAACCGGGGAAGCCCGGCAGGGGGCGAAAGGTCACGACGGTGTTGTTGGAAGCCCACGACCATGTGCCCTGGGTCGCGGGTGTAAAGGAAATCGCTTGCTCCACCGACGCGGTGTTCATGGGTTTGCTGAAGGTAAGAACCACGGCGTTGGTCGCCACCACATTGGTGGAACCGTGTGCGGGAAATTGCCGGGACACCACGGGATCAAGGGGTTTCCACAGGCTCTTGGCGACGAACATCTTGACCGAGCTGCCGGGCAGTTCAACCGGGGGCAATCCGTCGAAACCGCTGACCACGGCGAGCGACTCGTTGGTGTTGAATAGATTCACCAGGACCGTACCGGCCGGGTAGCTCGTCGGACGGTTGGGAACTATCAGCGACCCGTTAGCGGTATTGAACATAACCACCACTTCCTCGCCCTGCAGGCGTCGTGCGTAGGCAAAGCGGCCGGGTCCACCCGGATCGTTCCACAGGTTGTGGTGCGTTCCCCGTCGCAGCGACGGGTACAACCGCCGCAGGTTGTTCAGGCGGGCGACATGGAGAAAAGACCCCTGGGTCATGTTGAAGTTGTCGCCGAGGGAGGGACCCTGCTCAAACAGGCCGTCAAACATGTCTTCCCGGTTATCGGGATCGCCCGCACCGTTGAAGTTCTGTTCGGTGCCGTAATAGAGGCAAGGTATACCGCGGGCCGAATACAGAAACGCCAGGGCGACGGCCAGGCGGTTGGTGTTGTTGTTGGCCCAATTCGGGCTCATGAACCGCGGCTGGTCATGGTTATCGATAAATGTGACCAACCGGTATTCGGCTGCGGGATCGTAATTGCCCTCAATGGCGTTAAACCGGTCCTCCAGCTGCTTTGTGTTGCCGGAGGCCGTAGCCAGCGCGGATTGCAGCTTGTAGTACAAGGGATAGTCCAGGACCGAATCGTTGGCGAATGCGCCACCCGCCTTGGTCCCGGTGTAAAAACCGCACTTGCTGTCGCTGCCATCAAACACTTCACCGAACTGGAAAAAGTTCGACTTGCCCAGTGAGGCCGCAAAGGTGCGGATGGCCGGATTAAAGTGTTGCCAGAATTCCGGCTCGACGTGCTTGGCGGTATCGAGGCGGAAACCATCGAAATCCGCGGCTTGAATCCAGTAGGAGTAGATGTTCACCATGTTGGTGCGCACATGCGTCGTTTCCGTCCGCAAGTCATCCAGACCACTGAGTTCACCGAGGATCTGGTTGGGATCTACATAGAACTGGATCGCCCCGTTGTTATGGAAGTTGGTCAATTGGTTAAACGGGGCCGGGTACTGGTTGGCGTTGTTGCTCCACCGGATGGGATACCCGGCGGCATTGAACACCGTACCCCAACTGGAGTTGGCGCTATCGATCCGGTTCCCCGTGTGGTTGCACACAACATCCAGAACGACATACATGCCCCGGGAATGCGCGGCGGCGACCATGCTGGTGAGGTCGGACATGGATCCCCAATTCGGTTGCAATTGGTAAAAATTGTCCGCGCCATAACCGTGATAACCGGATGACCCGACATTTTGCGGAATGGGGGTGATCCAGATCGCGGTGGCACCGAGTGCCTGGATGTAGTTTAACTTTTGCTCGATGCCCTTGAAATCACCGCCATGGATTCGCCGGCTGTTGGTCCCATTGTAGGATGATTGCGGATTGGCATTGTTGTTGGAGGGATCCCCGTCGTTGAACCGGTCGGTAAAGATGAAATAGATGTTCTGGTCCCGCCAGTCCGCGGGTGAAGGATGGTGCTGGGCCGACACCACCGGGGCAAGCATCATCAACAGGAACAGGAGCAAGCTTTCCCACCTTGCGGCGGAAAAAAGAGGGCTAAGGGAAATCTGCATCATCACGTCCGATCATGTTCATGCGCCAGGTGCTTTTTCACGGTCACTAGTATACCCGGTTTACCCGGCCACGTATCTTGTCATTTCCGGACATTTACACCATGGCGATCCATCACATTAAGGACTTTTCATGGACTGCACCGTGATGTTATGACCCTACCATCCTATGAAAACCACATCCTCCTGGCGACCTCTCGAATTAACCCGCATCCAACCGGGCGGATGGATCCGTGAATTCCTTCAGCGGCAGCGCGACGGACTGACCGGCAACCTGGAGGCGGCGGGTTACCCGTTCAACACCGAGGGCTGGTGCCACGACCGCCTTGCGCTGGGTGATCGCGGTGGTTCGGGATGGTGGCCGTACGAGCAGGTGGCATACTGGGTCGACGGCATGATTCGATGCGGGATCTTGCTCGATGATGCACCGCTGAAGGCCAAGGCGCGCCGCCAGATTGATCATGTGTTGGCGCATCCCGACCCGGATGGCTACCTCGGGCCGGATGCCATGAAGACACTGCAAGGCGATCATGGATCCGAGCGGTGGCCACACGCCGTGTTCTTCCGAGCCATCATGGCTGACTACGACGAACGCCCGCGGACCTCGACGTTGCGCGCCCTGACCCGTCACTACCTGTCCAACACCGCACCGCACAGCGCCAACCGCAATGTGTGCAATCTGGAAACCATGGCTTGGCTCTACGAACGCACCGGCGATGCGCGTATCCGCGATCTCGCCGAAACCTGTTTCAAGGAATTCCAGCAACGGGAGCACAAGGATGGTGCAACGCTGGCCAACATGCGGAAATCCCACAAGATCGGAGACCACGGTCCCCGCCATATGGAACTGTTCAAGATGGGGGCGATCCTGCACCGCATGACCGGCAACCGGACCTGGCTTGAAGCCTCGATGAAGGGCTACCGCAAACTAAAGCGTGATCATGTGCTGATCGACGGCGTGCCGAGTTCGACGGAACACCTCCGGGGCGTCTACAGCAATGCCGGCCATGAAACCTGCGTCATCTCGGATTTCCTATGGAGCCTGGGCCATCTGCTGGCCAGCACCGGTGAAGCGTCCATCGCCGACGACATGGAACGCATCTGCTTCAACGCACTGCCGGGCGCGGTGTTGCCTGACTTCACCGCCTTGCAGTATTTCTCGGGTCCCAACCAGGTGATTGCCGGACCGCAGACCAATCACCATCCGCACGGAATCGGTTGTGCCCACATCAGTTACCGTCCGAACCCCGCCACCGAATGTTGCCCGGGCAACGTGCACCGGGCCATGCCCGCCTATGCAGGAAGGATGTGGATGGAGGACGGGCAGGGCGGATTGATGGCCGCACTGTATGGAGCTTCAACCTGCGTGATCGGGAAGGGGAAGGACGCGCTGACCGTTCGGCAGGAAACGGATTACCCATTCAGTGATCGCATCACCTTCCATTTCGCGACACGGACGCCCAGTATCCTGTCCTTCACCCTCCGTATTCCCGGATGGTGCCGACGCGCCGCGATCACGCTTAACGGCAAACCCGTGCGCCGCACCCTGCGCGCCGGTACGTTTGTCACGATTCGCCGTGCGTACAAGGATGGCGATCGCATCGACGTGCACCTACCGATGAAACTTCGCGCGGAAAAAGGGCCCGAACAAAGCGTGGGCTTCACGTTGGGCCCCCTGGTCATGGCGTTGCCGATCAAGGAAAAACGGACCGTGGTGGATGACAAGCGCTCCACCAAGGCGTTTCCCGCATGGACCATCGAGCCGGAGTCTCCGTGGAATTACGGGGTGGGGACCACCCGCACCATAATCCCGCCGGTGCGAATCACGGCTGGCCAGGCATACCCGTTCGATCCGGATGCATCCCCCCTCTGCGTGGACATTCACGCCACTCGGATTGCGGGATGGCGGCTAATCCGGAAGCGAAAACTAGTCCTTCGCCATGGCGACAAGGTACGCATCCACGAGGGCAACCTTGTATTCATGCCCTTGATGCCCGAGGACACGGTACGAGCCAAGGCGAGGAAACGGCGACCGGAAACCATCACCCTGGTTCCTTATGGCGCAACGCGGCTGCGAATCACCTGGTTCCCCGTCCTCGCCGCGCCATCGGGATGAGCGGTCAGCGCGGGGTGGGGCCGGTACGGGGTGTCCGGACGAGGATATAGATATCCAGCTCGTTTGGTTTATCGTCCTCGAATCCGGCCGAAATCCGAAGTTCCTCATCGATGTAGAGGTTCCATAACTTCCCGGTGATACCGATGGGTCCGGGAACCCGTTGCACGCCGAGCAACCGTAGATTCGCGGCGCGGGCTTGACGCCGCAGGTCGAGACCATCCGGCAAGGGACCGAACTTAATCCCGTTGTAGACGAATTCGAGGTTTACCACATTCAGGAAGGGTTGGCCGGCGTTGCTCGGACCAGCAGGATTCACGATGCCGTAGGCACCTTTGAGATAGGTGCGGAACGTAAACGGGATTTTCCCAACGAAGAGTTGGCTTTCCGAAATGTTGAAATAGTACCCGTCCTCGACGACCTGATACACCTTGTCCCGGTCCAGGCGCAACTGAAAGCCACCGAACGAACCATTGGAAAACTCATCGATGGTCGGATCGTCGTACCACAGGCTTTTCCACGGCTGCTGGGTCAATGCGATTTCATTGGCTGGCCGGTTTTGGATAAACCAGCTTTCCAGTTGGTCGAGCCAAGGATCCAACTGGATCCGCACCGCCGCGATGTTATCGACGCGCAAGGTATTCGCCTTGGCCACGTCGATCACCTGCTGCCGCACGGCCAGCAGTTCAGGCGGCAGATTGGCCGGCGGCGCCGACCAAGCCATCGGCACACTACAACCCATCAACACGAGTACTCGAATCAACCTCTTCATGGTAAACCTCCGCTTTCAACAATGTACCTCGGCGCGCGGGAAAAGATAGGCCGGGTGATAATTATGCGCGCGAAGGCGTGTAGGTGATGTGATCAGGGCAAAAAAAAGCCCGGACCGAAGTCCGGGCCAAGATGGTGGAGAGTAAGGGAGTTGAACCCTCGACCTCCTGAATGCCATTCAGGCGCTCTCCCAACTGAGCTAACTCCCCATCTGAAAAGTTTTTCTTATCCGCTCATCCCGTATAGCCAAGGCTTTCCGGTCTGTCAACGTGCCACGCAAGTGGCGTACCCGGCAGGAGTTGAACCTGCAACCTTCTGATCCGTAGTCAGATGCTCTATCCAATTGAGCTACGGGTACGTAAGAGAGCGGTATATTAGGTTTCCGTTTTAAAAAATCAACCAGAAATGTGTCTTTGTTTTCCGCGCATGGCCCTGCACGCGATTTCCCGCGTACTCCCGTGGTGTCGGCGCGTTGGACCTGTGGTAGAGTGCGGCCATGACCATGGATGCAACATACCGGGTGGTAGCGGGCTACGAGCCCATGGGGGATCAACCGGCAGCCATCGAGGCCCTGGCCCGAGGATTCGCAGGTGGACACCGCTTCCAGACGCTGGAGGGCGTAACCGGGTCAGGCAAGACCTTCACCATGGCCCATGTGATCGCGCGGTGCGGCCGTCCGACCCTGGTGATTTCCCACAACAAAACCCTGGCGGCGCAATTGTATGCGGAGTTCAAGAGCTTTTTCCCCGATCATGCGGTGGAATATTTCGTCAGCTATTTCGACTACTACCAGCCCGAGGCGTACATCCCGCAAACCGACACCTTCATCGAAAAGGATTCGGCCATCAACGAGGAGATCGAGCGGTTGCGGCTTTCCGCCACCAATTCGTTGATGAACCGGCGCGACGTCATCATCGTCGCCTCGGTTTCCTGCATCTATGGCCTCGGCTCGCCGGAGGATTACCGCGGAATGATGGTGGAACTGGGGCGAGGCGATGAGTTGGAGCGCGAGGTCTTCCTGCACCGCCTGGTCGACATCCAGTACAACCGCAACGATATCGAAAACAGCCCGGGCACGTTCCGGGTTCGTGGCGACGTGGTGGATGTCTTTCCCTCGTATGCCTCCATATTTGTCCGCATTGAGTTCTTTGGCGACCCCATCGAACGGATCCAGCGCATCGACCAGTTGACCGGCCACGCCGAGGCGGAACTCGAGCGGGTGGTGGCCTCGCCCGCCAAACACTTCGTCACCCCGGCGTACAAGATGGAGGCGGCGATTGGCGCGATCAAAGCTGAAATGGTGGAACGTATCGCCTGGTTCGAACGCAACCAGAAACTGCTCGAAGCCCAGCGTATCCGTATGCGCACGATGTACGACATCGATATGATGCGCGAGCTCGGCTACTGCTCGGGCATTGAAAATTATTCGCGTCACCTGACCGGGCGCGAAGCGGGAGCCCGGCCTTACACCATGCTGGACTATTTCGGCGGTGAGTTCCTGACCATCATCGACGAATCCCATGTGACCCTACCGCAGATCCGAGGCATGTACAACGGGGATCAGGCGCGTAAACGCGTCCTGGTCGAACACGGGTTTCGGCTCCCCAGCGCGCTCGATAACCGTCCCCTGAACTTTGACGAATTCATGGCGGTGACCGGACCGATCCTATTTGTTTCGGCCACGCCGGCCCCCTACGAACGGGATTTATCCGCCCAGGTGGTCCGGCAGGTGATCCGCCCGACCGGTATCGTCGATCCCCCGATCGAACTGCGGCCGTTGAAGGGCCAGATCGATGATGTGATCGAGGAGATCCGCGTGAGGGCCGAACGGGGGGAACGGACGCTGGTGACGACCCTGACTAAAAAGACGGCCGAGGATCTGACGGACTACCTGATGTCCTTCAACATGCGGGTCCGCTACCTGCATTCGGAAATTGATGCGATCGAGCGGGTGGAAATCCTGCGCAGCCTGCGCAAGAACGAGTTCGACTGCCTGGTGGGGATCAATCTGCTGCGCGAAGGCCTGGACTTGCCCGAAGTTTCGCTGGTGGCCATCCTCGATGCCGACAAGGAAGGGTTCCTCCGCTCCGAGACGTCGCTGATCCAAACCGCCGGACGGGCTGCGCGCCACGTCCACGGAAGGGTCATCATGTACGCCGACCAGGTGACGGATTCGATGCGCCGGACCATCGAAATCACCGAACAGCGCCGCGCGGTGCAACAAGCCTACAACCAGAAGAACGGCATCACGCCGCGGCAGATCATCAAGAGCCTTCAGGACAGCTTGGCCACGGTAAAGCAGGCCGGTGAAATCGAGGAAAACGTGGTCCGGGAATCGGGCGGGCGGTATGATGTCCACGAGGTGGTCCAGGAAATCGAGCGTGAGATGCTGGCCGCAGCCGAGTCGCTCGAGTTCGAGCGGGCCGCGCTGTTGCGCGATCAACTCAAGGAGTTGCGGTCAGCGCATGGCATCAGCGCATCCGGTCCCGCCTCGACACTGGCGGAAAAACCTCCTGTCCGCTATAAACGGACGCCACGCACGAAGAGCGCGCGCAAACCATGAGCCGAAAACCAACCATCCTCGTCGCCGATATCGGCAACACCAGCACCTCGCTTGCCCTGTACCAGGGAGGACGCCTGACGCGGGTGCGGCGCATCGAAAAGGTGGAGCAGAACAGCGTCACGGTCGGCCGGGTCATTGAGTCGGTCATTCGGGCACGCTCCGTGAACGGCGCGGCCATTGCCTCGGTCGTGCCCGACCTCAACCCGCTCTGGGATGCGGTGGTCCGGCGCGTAACCGGGCACGAGGTCCTGTGGATCGGGCATCGTCTCAACCTGGGCATCCCGTTGACCTATCCCAGGCCGGAAACGATTGGTGCGGATCGCCTGGCCAACGCCGCTGCCGGCGTGGTGAAATATGGCGCACCCCTGATCGTCGCGGATTTCGGGACGGCGGTTACCTTTGACTTGATTTCCCGCCGGGACGGATACATCGGCGGGATCATCGCGCCTGGACTTCCGCTGATGTTCGACTACCTGGCGGAGCGGACAGCTCAGTTGCCCCACATTACCTGGTCGCCGGTGCGCAGCCGGGT
>CALBHI010000300.1 GCA_937894535.1 uncultured Verrucomicrobiota bacterium | reverse complement strand
TGCGTCGGCGCGAAAGCGTAGCGGGTCGCGCTCCATCGCGTCGCGGTAGAGCGCCCGCGCACCGGACACATCGCCCGCCCGCTCGGCCTGCTGGGCGGCGAGAAAGGCACGTGCGGATGGATGGTTGGTGCCGGTGGCACCGAGGGGCGAGCAGTCGCGCAGGTTCACGGCGACCGTGCTGAGCACCACCGGAATGTGGCGCGTGGCGAAGGGCTCGAGGATGGCGTCGAGGTTTTGCCCGAACAAACGGCGCATGGCCGTTAAGCGCGGATCATCGGCTTCGATCCGGCGGTCGAGGAACATCTCCATGCCGGTCCACTCCACCGGCTTCCGGTTCATCCGGCCGGCCACGTCCATCAGCCTCTGGCCGAGGTGCGTGCGCCGCGCGGCGATTGCGAGCCGGATGAGGCCCGGGTGTCCGCCAATCGCGGTGAACACGGTGCCGGGGCCAAAAGGTCCGACCACCTCGTTGTTGCCCATGTAGACGACCACGGCGTCGGGCTCGAGGCGGGCGACTTCGGCGGCGATGCCGCGGATCACATGGGAATTGATCGCGGTGATCGCGCTGTTGACCACGCGGACCCGACGGTCCGGCATCCGCTCCTGCAACAGCACTTCGAGGATGCGGGCCATGCCGTATTCCGGGATCGGATCGCCGAGCGCGGCCGACTCGCCGAGCAGGAACACGCGGTATTCATCGGTCGGCTTCGGCACCGGAAACGCCACCGGCCAGGGCGCACGCTCGAGCCGCGCCCCGAAAAACGGACGGGTGTAATGCGGGTTCTGGGTGGCCAGGCGTCGGCCCTCCCACATGGAAACCGGATACAACCGCGCGGAGACACCCTGACCGGCCCACCGCAACCCCGCTTCGACAAGCAGCAGCAAGGCCACCGGAATCAACACCGCCAGCAACAGTCGCTTCACCAACACGTTCATCTCGACGCCACTATACCGGCAGGTTGTGTTTTCTGGCAATGCAACGCCGCCCCGGTCTTGGACAGGATCAACGGGAACAGAAACCATCGATGTTAAAACGCGATAAAAGCGGTGATGGCAAACGCCGCGAAAGCGCCGACGGCCCGGAGCGCAGGGATCGCGGCCAGGGTGCGCCCTGTCGTTACTTGTTCAGATTCTGGATGAGTTCCTGGGTCACATCGACCGATTCATCCTGGTACAGCACGGCAGGGATGCCCTTGTCGTCGACCTGGGCCTTGTCGAAAATGGCAAGGTAGCCGCGCGCCTTGCCGAAGGCGGAGATGCGGGAACGCACATCGTCGATCAGGCTGGTGCGGATGCGCCGGTTCTGCTCCTCCCAGCGTTTCTCCTGCGCCTGGCTGAATTGCCGGATCCGGTCCTCGATGCGCCGCATATCCACCAGCCGCTGGTCGGCTTCGCGCCGCAGTTTCTCGCGCTCGGGTTCGGTGAGGTCCGCCGCCATGGCCTGGTCGCGCAGGTCGCGCAACTGCTTCTGCAGGGCGTCAAACTCGACCTGCATGCGGGCCCGCTCGCGGTTGATGCCTTCGGCCAGTTCGAGGAGCTGGTCGTTGGCCAACCGGGTTTTGTAGTAGTTGGTGAAGACCTGGCCGAAGTCGGCAAAGACGATGCGCGACCGCACCGGCACGGGAGGCTGGCTGAAATCGGGTTGGGCAAGGGCGTCGGGCACGCCAGCCCAACCGGCCGCGAGCAACGCCATGGCAACCACAAGGGTGCGAAGGTTCATGATACGTCTTCCGTCAGTTTTTTCCGGGCTTTGACACCCAATTCGACCAGCTTGTTGGCTTGCTCGACCAGGTTGCCGCGTCCGGTGGAGAGCCGGCCGCGGGCGGACTGGTATTTTTCCTGGGCGGTGTCGAGCGCACCGCCGATCGCGTCGAGGTCTTCGACAAATCCGGAAAACTTGTCGAGGAGCAGGCGGCCGCGTTCGGCGATGTCGAGCGCATTCCGGTTCTGGTATTCGGTGCGCCACATCGAGGCGATGATCCGCAGCGTGAGCAACAGCGTGGTCGGACCGACCAGCACCACCTGCTCGCGCATGGCCTCGTCATGCAGGGTGGCATCCTCGGACACGGCGGCGATAAAGGCGGATTCGTTGGGCACGCACATCAACACCAGCTCCATCGGGCGGATCCCCTCGAGGTCCTGGTACTGGCGTGCGCTGAGCCCGCGGATGTGCTGCCGCACGGCGGCGAGGTGCTCGCGCAGCGCCGCGGCCCGCGCCGCGTCATCGGTGGCATTCACATAGCGCTCGTAGGCGTTGAGGGTGACCTTGGCATCGATGACGACATCGCGGCCCTCGGGCAGGCGGACGACGACATCCGGATACCGGGCGCGCACCCCGCCGTGGCGTTCGTGCAGGTGGACCTGGGTGTCGTACTCGCGGCCGTTGACCAGCCCGGATTGCTCGAGCACGCGCTCGAGGATCATTTCCCCCCAGTTGCCGCGCATCTTGCTTTCGCCCTTGAGCGCCTGGGTCAGGTCGGTGGCCTCGCGGCTGATCCGGTTGTTGAGCTCTTTAAGCTGTTTGATCTCGGCGAGCAGGGTGGTGCGCTCGCGCCCCTCCTTGTCGTACACATCCTCGACCTTTTTGCGGAAATCGCCGAGCTGTTCGCGCAGCGGGGAGAGAATCTCCTGGAGGCGCTCGACGCTCTGGCCGGTCAGGCGGGCGCTTTTCTCCTCGATGATCCGGCCGGCCGCGTGTTCGAACTGGGCCTGCAACTGACGCTTGGCCTCGTCGAGCAACTGGAGCTTCCCGGCGGAGACCTCGCGCTCGAGGGCGAGGGTGGCGCGCAACGCCTCGGCCTCGGCGGCGAGGTGCGTGCGTTCGTCCTCGAGCCGCTGCTCCGCGGCGCGCAGGCGGCCGATCTCCTCCTCGCGGTCCCCGAGACGGCGGGCCTGCGCGTCCTCGGCCTGCCGGCGCAGGGCGCGGAAGGCGAGGAGCAGCGCGGCGGTGGCGATCAACGCACCCGCGGCGAAACCGGCGATCAGTGAGACGGAATCCATCAGACCGCCAGCCTACCCCGCCCGGCGGAAAAGGAAAAGCGCGAGTTCACCGCACCAGCAACAGCGGGAGGGTGGCGGTGTGGAGCAGGCGGTTGGCGGTGCTGCCGATGATCATCTCGCGGATGCGGCTGTGGCCGTGTGCCCCGGCGACGAGCAGGCCGCACTGGAGCTCGCGGGCCTTTTCGAGGAGGATCTCGTCGGTGCGGCCCTCGACGATCATGAAGGCCGCCGCGCATTCATGGGCGCGGGCGAGGCGCATAGCCAGGTCGGCATGGTCCATCGCGCGGGCGTGGTCGCCCTGCTCGACCACGGTGCAGATGAACAGCGGGACCATCAGGCCCATGGCCAACTCGATGGCCTCGTGCAAGGCGCGGCCGGCATGGGGACTTCCGTCGTAGGCGACCATGATCCGGTCGATCGGGGAGAAGGTCGCGGGCACGACCAGGCAGGGCCTGACCGCATGGCGCACGACCCGGTCGATGGTCGAGCCGGTCCAGTCGCCGCTGGCTTCGTCGTGTTCGCCGTCCTGTCCAAGCACCAGCAATTCCGCTGGCGTTTCCTCGCGGAGAATGGTTCGGGCCGGATGGCCCCAAACCAGGCGGGACTCGACCTCGTCCAGCCCCTCCGCGGCGCAGGCCACGCGGGCCGCGGCGAGCACCGCCTCGCCCTTCTGCTGCATGATGGCACGAAACTGGTTCAGGGCATCGCTGAACGGCTCGGCCCCGAGCATCCCGGCCACACTGGCCAGCATCGGGCCCTCGAGCATGCGGCTGTCGAGGACATGCAGGATGGTGAGGTGCCCCTCAAGACGGCGGGCGAGGTGCAGGCCGTAACGCACCGCCTGTTCACCGTGCGCCGAACCGTCCGTGCCAACCAGAATGCTTTTGATCATAACGTTCGCCACTCCCGCTCGTGCTGCTCGGATCCTAGGAAATTACCGCCGCCATGTCGAGTGCGGCGGGGGCCCGGCTCCCGCCACTACTGGAACCCGCCGGGCTTGGAGCCGAGCAGCGAGCGGACCTTTTTGAGCGCGGCGTCCTGGATCTGCTTGATGCGGGCGCGGGTGAGGCCGAGCATTTCCCCGGTCTCCTCCAGGGTGCGGCCCTCGATGAAGCGGAGCTTCATGATGTAGCGGGCGCGTTCGGGAAGCTGGTCGATGGCCGCCCAGATCTCGGCGTTTTCCGCGCCGCTGGAGGAGTCGGCCGCGGAGGTGTCCTCGATGACCTCATACAAGCTGGTCCCGTCCTCGTTGATGAGGATATCGAGCGAGACCGGCGGGGCGGGGATCTTTTCCCACTGCCGCACGAACGAGCGGATCTTGGCGATGCGTTCGATCGGAAGGTCGGCGATCTTGGCGACGACGTCATCGCCCGGCTCCTCGCCGTAGTCGCGTTTCCAGGTATCCACGATGTTCTTGACCAGCGTCATCTCGCGGCTGGGCTTGATGCCGAAGCTGCCGCTGCGCACATGGTCGCGGAAGAAATTGCGCAGCCGGTTCTGGATCGATTTCTGCGCGTAGGAGAAAAACGGCGTGCCGCGGGTGAAGTCGAACTTGCGGACCGCATTCGACAGGGCTTTCGAGCCCTCCTGCAGGAAATCGGACAGCCACACCTGGCCGATCCAGAAGAACGGCTTGACGCAGTTGACCACGAGGCGGCGGTTGGCGATGAACAATTCCTCCTCGGCGGCCTCGATGTGGGAGAAGCGTTTGCGGGCCTCGACCAGCGCGGCGCGTCCGGCCGCTTCGTCCTTGTATTTCTTCGCGGCGAGGCGGCGGATGTGCCAGGCGTTCCAGTGGATCTCGGTGAAGAGGTCGATGACCTGGGTGGAGTTGAGCAATTCGACCGAACCGCGCTCGACGAGAAAGCGGCCGATGGCCTGCATGCTCGAGTCGAACGAGACGTAACGGCGTTCCTGCCGGACTTGCGTGGGCTGGAACGAGGCCTTCTTGAAGTCGGGCAGTTCGATGGATGGGAAGGGCAGGTTTTCCGCCATCCACTTCAACTCGGTGACGCTCTCGTATTCGGGTTGGTTGGCTGCGCCCATGCAAGTCCCGTGCCGGCGCGCGCCTAGAGCGACTGCGCGTCGGCGATCCGTAGGTTTTTCCCGTCGAACATCAGGCGCAGGTCGAGTTCCTGCAGCCGCTTGGCCAGGTCAGCCTGGCCGCCGTTCATTGACCAGATGGCCTGACGTCCCTCGGTGCGGTCGGCATTGGTGCGCAGGATGTCGCCGGGTACCGCAACGCGGAACTCGGCCTTGAACTCCTTGAGCATCATCCCGAGCATCGGCTGCAGCGTGGCCATGTCCATGCCGGCGGGCAGCGACTTGAGGGTCTTCGCGACATCCACCGACTGCTGGTAGCCGTATTGCCCGCCCGGCCCGCGGGTGAGCGCGATGTGACAGTCCTTGATCATGCCGCACTCAAAGAGGCGCTGGAGGGTCACAAAGGAGATGTCCGCCGTCATGAACCGCCAGCCGCCGTCGAGGTGGGTCTTGACCGAGCGCAAGGTGACGCCCTCCTGCGCGACCTTGGCCCACTCCGCGCGGATGACCTCTTCGTCGAACGCGGTGAGCCAGTCAACATCCTTGGGGGCCAGCGAGGGATCGATCGCAGCCATCTGCTTGGCCAGTTGGCGCATCCGCTGCAGGTCTTGATCCTTGACGCCGTACACGACCGTCAAGGTGCCGGAACCGTCAGGGTTGAGTACAAGGTCCTGTTCGACCTGAACACACCCGGTCAGGCCGGCGAGGAGCATCACCGCGAAAAAAATACGAATCAAGCGTCACCCGGGGTTGGTTGGTTATGACGCAACACCTTGGCATGACGCCGCGCAGACTGTCAACGGAGGAAGCGGTGATCGCCCGATGGGTGCACCACCGGACGCCGCACGGCATGCCGGGCCTACTGGGCGTCAAGCTTGGCCAACTTGTCGCGGATGACGTGGCGCGAATACGGCGCGTTGGGGTTTCGCCGGTAATAATCCTGGTGGTACGCCTCGGCCGGATAAAACACCCCGGCCTCGGTGATTTCGGTCACGATGGGCCGGGTGAACCGACCCGCAGCGTTCGCTTTCGAGGCCTCGGCGGCGGTTCGTTGCGCGTCGCCGTGGTAGAAGATCGCCGAACGGTACTGGGTGCCGACATCCGCACCCTGGCGGTTGAGCGTGGTCGGATCGTGCGCATCCCACAAGGTTTCGAGCAGGCGGTCGTAGCTGATCACCGCCGGATCAAACTCGATGCGCACCACTTCGGCGTGTCCGGTATCGCCGCGGCAGATCGCCTCGTAGGTCGGCGCCTCGGTGTGCCCGCCGGTGTAACCGGAAATGACCGACTTCACTCCGGGCAACCGCTCAAACACCGCCTCGACACACCAGAAGCAGCCGGCGCCGAAGGTGGCGATCTCGACCGAAGCCGGTTGTTGCTTGTTCTCCATGGAATCCTCCGCGCGGGCCACCAGGCCCGCCATCATCAGCACCAGCATACCACAAGCGATCAAGGTTTTCATGCGGGGATAGACCGGATCCGGCCGATTTCGTTCATGCTCCGGACACCGGGTTTTTCTTGCCGGACAGCGCCGATGCCCGTGCCAGCGCCTCCTCGAGGTTGCCGCAGAGGTTTTCCGTGCCGATCCGGTCGATGAATCCGGCCTTCTGCATCGCGAACAGCGGCTGGGCGTGCGGGCCGCTGAGAATCAGGTGGCGGCCCCGCTTCCGGAGTTTCTCGTGAATGTCCTCGAGCGCATTCAGGCCGGTGGCATCCATGGCCAGTACCTTGCGCATGCTGAGGATCAACACCTCGGGCTCGGACTTCGCCTGCTTGAGTGCCGTCTCCAACTTGTCGGCCGCGCCGAAGAAGAACGAACCGAAGATCCGGTAGACCATGACACCCGGCGGGATGACCCGGCCGACCAGCGAATGCTGCGCGCCCTCGGTGTCGTTCGACTCATCGACCTGGGTGATCTGCGTCGTCTCGGACACGCGTTTGATGAACAACAGTGCCGCGAGCACCATGCCGACCTCGACCGCGACGGTGAGGTCGACGATCACCGTCAGCCCGAAGGCGGTGAGGAAGACCACGGCATCGCTGCGCGGCCAGCGGGCGAGCCGCCGGAAGTTATGCCACTCGCCCATGTTGAGCCCGACGTTGACCAGCACTGCGCTCAGGGTGGCCAGCGGGATGTACGTGGCCAGCGGAGCCGCGGCCAGCAGCACGGCCAGCAGCGTGGCGGCGTGGACGATGCCGGCGACCGGGGAACGTGCGCCGCACTTGATGTTGGTGGCGGTGCGGGCAATGGCGGACGTCGCAGCGATGCCGCCAAAAAACGGCACCACCATGTTGGCCACCCCCTGGGCCATCAGCTCCTGGTTCGAGTCGTGGCGGTCATCGGTCATGCCATCGGCCACGACCGCGCACAACAGCGATTCGATCGCGGCGAGCAGGGCGATCGTCGTGGCGGGCCGCACCAGGTCGCGCAGGTGCGCCCAGTCCACCTCCAGTGGCGTAAACGGCGGCAACCCCTGCGGAATCCCGCCAAAGGCGGAACCGATCGTTTCCACCGGCAGGTTGAACAGCGCGGCGGCGAGCGTGCCGAGGACCAGGGCGACGATCGACCCGGGCACGCGGCGTTGCCAGGCGGCCGGCCACAGCAGGATCAAGGCGAGCGAACCCGCGGCCAGCGCGAAGGTTGCCGGCCGGATTGTGCCGAGGTGCGCGCCCAGCACCGCCATCTTCTCCACGAATTCCGAGGGCACCTGCTCCACGGTCAGCCCGAGGAAATCCTTCACCTGCGTGCCCAGGATCAACACCGCGATGCCCGAAGTGAAGCCCATCGTGACCGGGTACGGGATGAACTTGATCATCGAACCCATCCGCGCCGCCCCCATGATGAACAGGATCGCCCCGGCCATCACCGTGCAGACCGCCATGCTGGCCGCGCCGTAGGTCGCATGGATGCCATACAGGATGACGATGAAGGCGCCGGTGGGGCCGCCGATGCAGACCCGCGTTCCGCCGAGCGCGGATATGATGAACCCCGCGAGGACCGCGGTGATGATACCCGCCTGGGGCGGTACCCCCGAGGCGATGGCAAAGGCCATGGCCAGCGGCAACGCCACGATGCCGACGGTCAGTCCGGCGGTGAGGTCGGACGCCAACATCCCTCCGTGGTAGCCGCGCAGGCTGGACCACAGGCGGGGACGAAACACTGGAAGCAACATACCCGTCCCGTTCACGGCACCGGTCGCGCGTGGTCCGGTGCCTTGCGTTTCATCACAACCACAGGAGGATACCGGAGCCTGCTCGGTCCACGCGAATGCCCTGAACACACCACAAAATCCCCGCCCGGACAATGCGAATTCCGGCCCCGGAAAGGCGAAAGATTGTTCGTGGGTTCCGACCTCGCGCCCACCGCGATGGAGGCGTATCGTTGAAGGCTTTTTTACCCCGATGAAGCGGAGCAGGATGATCCGACGCGGCGACATTCCGCAAAAACCACCATGCACGGCACACGGCACCTTGACGCGTCCCGGATGCTGACCAGCATCGAAATGGTTGATCGTGCGCATCTGCTCCGCCGGATGGCCAAGGCGTATTAGCCCGCACGCACCCCGCGGCTTTCAATCGACCACATCCTCGAGGCGATAACCGGGGCGAGGCGGAAC
>CALBHI010000299.1 GCA_937894535.1 uncultured Verrucomicrobiota bacterium | reverse complement strand
AAAACCCTTCCGGACAGCGAACACGCCCGCCAGGCCCTGTACATCGCCTTCGCCCTGGCCGGCGAACTGAACATGCACGACCGCGCGCGCGAGTTCGGCTATGCGTTCCTCGACACCTTCGGCCCCGGCGACTACTTCGACGAAGTGTCGCTGACCCTGGCCAACCTGCACCTGAACCGCAAGGAGTTTGCCGACGCGATCGCCCTCGTCGAACGCGCCCTCGCCCAGAATCCCGAACACGCCTACCAGGACCGCCTGCTGTTCATCTCCGGCTACAGCCTGTTCCAGCAGGGCGATCTCGCCCAGGCGCTGATCGCCTTTACCGATGTCCGAGCAAAATTCCCCGACAGCGAGTCCGACGAAGGCGCCCACTACTGGATCGGCATGACCCACCTGTTCCGCCAGGAATACGAAAAGGCCCGCGACGCGTTCAGCGAATTTGTCGCCCGCTACATAGGCGGCCCCTACGTCGAGGACGCGCGCTTCCGCCTCGGCGTGGCGTCGTACGGCCTCGCCGAATTCGACACCGCCGGCAAGAACTTCACCGCATTCATCGAAACCTACCCCGCCAGCGTGCTACGCAGCGAAGCCCACGCCTTCCTCGGCGACATCGCCGGCGCCGAAGGCCGCCTCGCCGACGCGCTCGAGCAGTACCGCCTCGTGCCCGTCCACACCGACCAGATGCAACAGATCAACTACGCCGCGTTCCAGATCGGCAAGATCCTCGAACTGCAGGAACGCTACGCCGACCTCGCCGCCTTCTTCGACGAGTACCTCGCCACCTACCGGCTCGACGGCCAATACACCGAAGCCCTGCACCGCCTCGGCTTCGCCCGCAAGATGCAGGGCGACACCGACGGCATGCTGGCCACCTACGAAGACGCGGTGCGCCGATATGCCCACCGTCACACCGCCCTCGGCATCGACCTGATCCTGCGCGACTGGATCACCGCCCACCGCGATGTGCGCGGCGCCCCGCCCACCGCGTGGCTCCGCGCCGAACTGGACGCCGCCACCGCGGCGAAATCCGACGCCGCCCGCCTCCGCTACGCCTGGGCCCTCGCCGACCTCTGCGGCGAACCCGCCCCCGCCGCCTTCGCCGACACCGACCTCCGCAACGCCTCGCCCGCCGTGCTGGAATGGATCGGCCGCACCGCCCGCACCACCCAGCCCGACCTCGCCGTGACCGCGCTGGAAAAAACCGTCGAGGAATTCCCGGAAAGCCCGTGGGTCGAGGACGCCCTCGCCACCTGGGCCGCCCTCGCTGCCGAACGCGGCGAACCCGCCCGCGCCCTCGCCCTCTACGAACGGCTGTTCGACCAGTTCCCCACCGGACCGCACGCCGGCGCCGCGCTGAAACACACCGCCGACCTGAAGGCCGCCTCCGGCCGCACCGACGAAGCGATGCAGGATTACCTGCGCATCCTCGAAATCCGCGAATGGCGCGGCCCGCTCTGGCCCGAATCGCTCTTCCGCATCGGCACCCTGCTTGAACAACAAGGCAAGCTGCAGGAGTCGTTCGCCTATTACCAACGCGTGTACATCCTCTACAGCGGTTATCCGGAATGGGCCGCACGGGCCTACCTGCAAAGCGGCCTCGTGCTGGAAAAACTGAACCGCCGCCGCGAAGCCATCGCCACCTACGAGGAGATGCTGGCCAACGAAACGATGCGCGCCACCGAACCCGCCCGCACCGCCGGGCAACGATTGGCGGCCCTGCTATGATCCGCACCGCCATACGCCTCGCCGCCATCGCCTTCACCGCGTTGCTCGCCACCGCGACCGCCCCGGCCCAACGCGCCGAACTCCCGGCACGCATCGCCCTGAAGAACCTGCCCGGCGCGACCGACATCGTACTGACCGCCCGGCGCGGCAACACCCTGCACGCCCGCCTGAACGATGCCACCGGCGGCAGCATCACCTACGAGATCGCCGATGTGCGGCGTCTCGCGTTCGTTTTGCCCGCCGACGCCATCCAACGCGCCGAGGCGGCCGCCGCTTCCGGCAACACCGCCGAGGCCGCCCGCCAGCTACGCGGCGTGATCACCCCCACCCTGCCCTACCTCGACCTACCCACCGACGGCGTCGTGCCCTATGCCTTCACCTACGCCGGCTGGCTGCGCCGCGACAACGCCTGGACCGCCGCCCTATCCGTGTACCGCGCCATGACCAACCACGCCGAACAGGCGATCCGCGAGCAGGCCCTCGGATGGCTGGCCTACGGCTTCGCCCGCAACCAGCAACCGAACGAAGCCCGCACCGCCCTCGACGGCCTGGTCATCGACGACCCGCGCCACGACGGCTTCATGCCCGCCGCCCTCGCCACGGTGATCGTCGCATCGGCCGACACCAACGACACCCGCACCATCGACCTCGCCGCGCGCGCGACCGCGCTGGCCCGCATCGACCACGAACTCTACCCCGAGTCGCTGTACCGCACCGCCGTCGCCTACCACCGCCTCGCCGCGACCGCCGCCTTCGACGAAACCCACCCGCCCGTCGTGCTCCGCAAGGCCGGCGAGGAACCGCCACCCACCCCGCCGCTGAACGCGATGGAATTGACTGCCGCCGCCTCGAACCTCTACCAGCGCGTGAGCACCCTGTTCCCGTCCTCGCCGTTCGCCACCGAGGCCGCCCGCGAGATCAGCCGCCTGCCCGTCCTGACCAACACCCCCGTCCACGCCGTCACAACCCCCGCACCCGGAGCTCCCCGATGAAAACCACCCGACTCCTCCCCCTCGCCGCCTCGCTGCTGCTCGCCGCCGCGTCCCTCGCGATCGCGCAAACCACCGCGCCCGAAGCCGCCACCGCCACCGCTCCCGCCGCGGGCCAGCAACTGACCTTCGGCGGCATGCTCAAGGCCGGCGGCTGGACGATGTGGCCGCTCGGCCTCTGCTCGCTGTTCGGCATCGGCCTCGCGATCTACAACGCACTGGTCATCCGTCCGTCGAAGATGCTCAAGCCAGAGATCCTCGACCAGATCAAGACCGCCGTCGCCGACCTCGACATCGAACGCGCCCGCATGCTCTGCGTCTCCAACCCCGCCCCGGTGACCAACATCGTCCAAGCCGGCCTCGACCGCATCAAGAGCGGCGAACTCCACATCAGCTCGATCGAGAAGGGCATGGAGGAATACTCGCTGCAGGAAGTCGCCACCCACCTCCAGCCAATCAACTACCTCTCGGTCATCGCCACCATCAGCCCGATGATCGGACTGCTCGGCACCGTCTCCGGCATGATCAAGGCCTTCCAGGCCATGGCCCTCGGCGGCATGGGCAAACCCGAACTGCTCGCCGACAATATCTCCGAGGCGCTGATCACCACCGCCACCGGCCTGATCATCGGCATCCCGGTCATGGTCGCCTACTTCTACTTCCGCAACCGCTTCACCGGCATCGTCGCCGGCATGAACCGCGCCTGCGGCGATATTCTGGAGTCGCTGAACGCGGCCAGCCGCGGCGTCGCCGAGGAATAAATCCGCCACGCCCCCCCGACGCACACCTCCCCCATGAAACTCCAGATGCCAGACGATCCGCCGGCCGCCTTCCAGATGGCCCCGATGATCGACGTCGTGTTCCTGCTGATCATCTTCTTCATGGTCGCCGCCGACATGAACCAGCAGGAACGCGTGCCGGTGGAGATTCCGGTGGCGAACCACGCCGTGCGCCCGGAGGACCCGAGCGGCCGCGGCACCATCACCGTGAAACCGAACGGCGACGTCTTCGCCGGCGCGCAACCGGTCACCCTCGATCAGCTCGGCGACCTCGCCCGCACCCGCCTCGCCGAAAACCCGAACTTCAAGTTGTTCCTGCGCGCCGACCGCAAGACCCCCCACGAACACGTGCGCGCGGTGATGCGCACCGCCGCCGAGGCCGGCGTCTCCGACATCATCTTTGCCACCTACACCGGCGACTGACCCGATGAAGATCAACCTCCAGAACCTGATCACCCCCGGCGACGGTGACGAAATGCCGATGGCCGCGCTGATCGATGTCGTCTTCCTCCTGCTGATCTTCTTCATGGTCACCTCCTCGCTGCAGAAGTTCGAGACCGACCTCGGCATCCGCCTGCCCGGCCGCATCCAGCAGACCGAACAGCTCGCCCTGCCCGACGAACAGATCGTCGAGATCCTGCCCGACGGCCGCGTGCTGCTGAACAACCAGTTCTTCGACGACCCGGCCTCGCGCGACATGCCGCAACTCACCGCCACCCTGACCCGCTTCAAGCAGGCCAGCGACCTCGCCAACGCCCGCGCCCTGCTCACCGTGCAGGCCTCCGGCAAGTCCGACCACCAGCGCCTCATGGACGTACTCAACGCGGCGGCCGGGGCCGACATCACCTTCGTCTCGATCGGCCTCGGCGACGGGGAGGAAAGCCCATGATCCCGTCCCCCGCCACCGCCAAACCGCTCAAGGTGCGCTCGCTGCTCTACCGCGTGTTCATCCTCAGCCTGCTCCTCCACATCGGCCTCGTGCTGCTCGCCAGCCCGCTGGTGCTCTACTCGTACTTCTTCCGGCGCGAGGTGAACTTCGAGCCGCCGCCGGACGTGGAGCGCACCATCGAGCCGCGCAAACTCGAGTACAAGGTCCACGTCCAGGAAACCCAGAAACGCAGCGGCCGCCCGCAGGTCCAGCCGCGCCTCACCGCCGACCGCCTGTCCGAACTGCCCCTGCCCGACCTCAAGATTGAAGTCGCGCCGATCAAGAACCCGAACATCCCGCGTATGGTGAACTTCGCCAGCGCCGGCATCGGCACCGGCCTCGGCGACGGCCAGGGCAACGAAGGCCTTTCGCTCGGCCAGTCCTCGGTCAACTTCTTCGGCGTGCGCGCCCAAGGCGAACGCGTCTTCATCCTTGTCGATGTCTCGTCCAGCATGCTCGAGGACATCCGCGGCGGGTACAACGGCTTCAAGCTGGTGCGCGACGAACTCGCCCGCCTGATCAAGGGACTCTCGCCCGGCACTTTCTTCAACGTCGGGGCCTTCGCCCACAGCTACGACCAGTTCAAGGACAACCTCGTGCTCGCCTCGAACGACAACAAGCAGAACGCCATCGCCTGGCTCTCCCGCTACAACACGCCGGGCGGGCAGGTCGAGACGCACTCGGCCAACACCGAACTCGCCGTCGAGATCGACACCTACAAGGTTGGCCGCGCCGACAAGGGCGGCACCACCCGGCAGGACCTCGCCCTCGCCGCCGCGATGGCCCAGCAGGCCGACGCGATCTTCATGATCACCGACGGCCAACCGCGCCTGATGCGCCACCTCACCGAGGAGGAGTGGGCAGCCTGGCGCGAAAAGTACTGGTCGGAGTCGGAGATGAAAAAGGTCGAACAGGCCAAGGCCCGCGAGCAGCAGGCGCTCGAAGAAGAGAACAAGAAACGCGCCCGGCGCGGTCTGCCGCCCAAGGTGCAGAACGAATACGGGGTCGCCTCCCTGCGCTGGCCCGAGATGCCGCGCGAAAGCATGCTCGACTACATCGACGCGTTGCAGAAGAAACAATACGCCGAGCAACAGCGCAAACCCGCGCGCATCTACGTCATCGGCTACGAAACCCTCGAAGAGGACGAAGCCTTCCTGCGCCAACTCGCCCGCAAAAACGGCGGCACCTTCCGCCACCTCAAGAACCTCGTCAAACCCGACGTCGGTTCGCCCTGATCCGCACGCACCGGCGGCTCAAGCAAAGACCCGGCTTGGCGTGTCCAATCCCTGGAATCCATGCCCGCGCGGTTGTCCAAGGATTGGACAGGTCAGGGTTCCCCGCCTTCGTTCAGGATGGCGAGGTAGCGATCATACACGAAGACGCGGTTTCGGCGTTGTCCGGTGAGCTCACGCGCGATGCCCGCCGCCATGAGGCGGCCCATGGCCTTGGATGCGGATGGAAACGTCATCCCCGTGTCTGCGCAGAGTTGTTTGAGGTGGATGACCGGACGGTGCCGCAAGGCATCGAGTGCGCGCCAGGTCGTCGCGGCCGAGCGACCGGTGGCGCGGATGCGATCGACGTCCTCCTCAAACAACGCCAACAACCGCTTGGCCGTTTGCACCGCCCCTTGCGCGGTTAGCTCAACCCCTTCAAGAAAGAAATCCACCCAGGCCTCCCACTCCCCGTTGGCCCGAACGCCATCAAGCAATGCATAGTATTGGGACCGGTGCTTCTTGAAATAAAGACTCACATACA
>CALBHI010000298.1 GCA_937894535.1 uncultured Verrucomicrobiota bacterium | reverse complement strand
TAGACCGTACCGCCGTAGGTTTGCATCACGAGCTTGCGGTAGGGTTTGTGGTGGTAGCTGACCTTGACCATGAAGACCACACACTCGATGCCAAACAACTGACAGGCCATGGCGAGGGACGAACCCCACTGCCCGGCCCCGGTTTCGGTGACCAACCGGCGTACCCCGGCTTCACGGTTGTAGTAGGCCTGGGCCACCGCGCTGTTCGGCTTGTGGCTGCCCGCCGGACTGCCCCCCTCGTACTTGTAATAGATGCGGGCCGGGGTCTTCAGCGCCTTCTCCAACCGCACGGCGCGCAGCAACGGGGTCGGCCGCCACAAAGCCAGTATGTCGCGCACTTCGTCCGGGATCTCGATCCGGCGTTCCGGGCTCATCTCCTGGGCAACGATGTTCTCCGGAAAGATCGCGGTCATGTCGGCCAGGCCGACCGGCTGGCGTGTGCCCGGATGCAGCGGCGGGGCCATCGGCTCGGGAAAATCCGGCACGAGGTTGTACCAATGGGTGGGCAGGTCGCGTTGGCTTAGCGTGAATCGTAGATCCGTCATGGGCTCTCTCCGCTCGGTTGCGTTTACGGTGAGTCAGCCTACGTCGCCGCACATCCATCCGCAACGCGGAATCACGCATCCGGCCGCCTGCGATACAACATCATCTTTTCCCTGATCCATAATCCAGATCGTCCCACGCGTCCTGCCGCGTCCATTGCTTTTTGATGGTTCGATGGTACCGTTCGGCCATGAATCGATCGCGCTCGTTTCGTTTCCGTATGTTCCCTGTGCTCGCGGGGTTGTTGGTCCTCCATGCCGGCACGGCTGTCGCGGAGGTCGTGGTGGTGTCGCCGGATCGTCCAATGACCGGAAATCTTTCGGTGCGGATTGTCCAGGCTTCGGACAAACCGTACGGGGCACCAGCGGTGTTTGAAACCAACGTGCCCGCCCAGGCTTCGGTCCGCATCCCCCTGCCCCCGCTACCAGAAGGTTCCTATACGGTGCGCGTCCTGCATGATGCGAACGGCGACGGACGCATGAACGCCAACGCGTTTGGCGTACCCACCGAGTCGGTGGCGCGGTTGCCGCTCGCCCCGGCCTCGGCCGAGACCCGCGTGACCCTGCTGCCGCCACCCGCCGATCCGCGTGCCTGGGGCGCGGGCGTGATGATGCTGTACGGATCGAATCCCTACCGGGACGGCGACACGGTCATCCGGGTGTTGCCGCTGTTGACCTACGTCGGAGAAAAGGCCTTCGTGGTCGGCCCGCGCGCCGGGGTGAACCTCTACAAGGACCGTGTGGTAAGCGCGAACCTGACTGCGGAGTTCATCTTTGCCGGGGATGCGTTTGATGATTCGCGGTTCCTCGACGGCATGGACGATCGCCGCGATACGGTCATGGCAGGGGGCGACGTGAATGCGCGGTTCGGGGATTGGCGAATCGAGCTGGCCGCTTCATCGGACATCCTCGGCCGCCACGACGGCCAGGAAGTCGAGCTGTCGGTGGGCCGTATGTTCCGCGGCGCCCGCGGCTCGATCACCCCCGGCGCGGGGATCTTTTGGCGTAGTTCGAACTACAACAATTACTACTATGGCGTGCGTGGTGACGAAGCGACCGATGTGCGTCCCGCCTACGAACCCGGCGCGAGTGTGGACGGATTCCTCGCCCTGTTCGGCCGCTGGCAATTCAATGACCGCTGGTCGGCGCTGTCCAGCGTGCGCGGCGAGTGGCTGAGCGAGGACATCCAGGACAGTCCGATCGTTGACAAGGAATTCGTGACCACGACCTTCCTCGGCCTGAATTACGCCTTCTGATCGCGGCGGCCGATCAGGATTCCCAGCAGCGCGAGCACGGTGATCCCCATCCCGGCGAATTGCAGGTACAGGGTGGTCCGTTGCGGCTGGAACGCGAGCACCACCTCGCGCTCGCGTTCGGATGCTGGCAGCAGCACCCCGAGGAAAGCCACATCGGTCCTGACCACCGGTTGCTCCACACCATCGACCCAGGCCCGCCAGTCGGCGGCGAATTTCTCAGCCGCCCGCAAGACGGCAACGCGCGCGGTGGGTGGCACCCGAAGGACGATACGGCCCGAACGGTACGCGGTCACGGCAACGTCCCCCACCCGCCCCGGTTCACCCGAAGCCGGCCACGTGGAGGCGCCTTCCGGATCGACCTGCACGGTGTTCAACGGTTCCGACTGCGCGAGCGCCGCGGCCGCCTCGCTGATCGTCGCCGGGTTCCAGGCACC
>CALBHI010000297.1 GCA_937894535.1 uncultured Verrucomicrobiota bacterium | reverse complement strand
AACTGGTGGCTCAAATAAAGTTGGCCATCCCCTCCTCCTGCTCCTCTTCCTCGAGCGAAGCGGGTGGTAAAAACTCTTTTCCGAATTAGGAAGGACATTGCATGAATGCCAAAAAAGTCGAAACCGCATCCTCGTTTGAAACCTCGCTCGAACGCCTCGAGGCCATCGTGGCCGAGATGGAAACTGGCGACCTCAGCCTCGACGCGATGATCGCGCACTTCGAGGAGGGCAGCAAACTGGTCGCCTCCTGCTCGGCCAAGCTGTCCGAGGTCGAAAAGAAGATCGAGAAACTGGTCAGCCTGCAAGACGCCGACAAGACCGAACCGCTCGACCCCGGCGAAGAGCCTTAACAAGACGGCCTGCGGAGATAGTACGATTGCGGCCGGTTCCTGGTATGGTATGGTTGATGGTATGGCAACCATGACCCATCGCACCACCTTTGCCCTCGACCAAGACACCCGTCGGCGCCTCAAGCGGCTGGCCAGCGCCTGGGATGTTTCACAGGCGGAAGTGGTTCGCCGCGCCGTCGCCGAGGCGGAACAACGAACAACCCCCGACCCGGCGGAGGCCGTGTCCGCCCTGAAAAGCCTGCTGGCCTCCGGCCGCGGCATCGCGCGCGAGGCGGGCGAATCGTATCTCGCACGGGTTCGATCTGACCGCGAACAATGGCGTGGCCCATGATCCTGCTCGACACGAATTATCTGATCGGGGCGTTGATCGACGGAAGCGACGCAGCATCCCGGATCCTCACCTGGCTTGAGCGCGGCGAAACCCTCGCCACCAGCGCCATCTGCTGGTACGAGTTCCTCAGCGGACCGGTCAACGGCCACCATGAGCGAACCATGGTGGCCGCACTGCGCGGAGGCATCCTCCCGTTCAGCGACCCCGAGGCGCAGGAGGCCGCCGCATTGTTCAACCGGACGAAGCGGACCCAACGCCTGCGGGTGGATGCGATGATTGCCGCGACCGCCATCATTCACCAGGCATCGCTGGCGACCCATAACCGCGACGACTTCGTCCTATTTACCCGCCACGGCCTGAAACTCACCCCGCGTTGACGCCCTCGCCGGGTTATCGTTCTCCCCGCCGCAGCGACACCACCGCATGCACGGCCAGCGCGCCGAGCAAGACGGCCCCTCCGAGCAACGTCCGCAGCGTCGGCGTTTCGCCAAGGAACAACCACACCCAGGTCGGTCCCAGCGCCGTCTCGATCAACATCAGCAGGCTGACCTCCGGCGAACTGATGTAACGCGGACCGAGGGTGATCAGCGCGAACGATACCGGGATGATCACCCCGCCCAGCACCAGCAGCAGTCCGGCATCGCGCGGGGTTACCGTCAGGTCCGGCACCATCGGGAAGGCGAGCGCAGCCACAAACAGTCCGGACAAGGCCACCGCCGGCACCATGCTGGTGACCCGCGCCGCGCGGATGATCGTGAAGCTGCCGGCCATGCAGCAGGCGGCCACGAAGGCCAGCGCATCGCCGGTGCGCCCGCCGGCGGCCAGACTGCCCGACGCGATGATCCCCACCCCGGCCAGCGCAGTGGCCGCAGTCAGCCAGGTCCGCAACGGCGTCCGCTCGCGGAGAAACACGTAACTGTACACGGCGGCGATCAGCGGCGAGGTGCTCAGGATCAGCAAGGTGTTCGCGACGGAGGTCGTTCGGATCGAATGAATGAACAGCATGTTGCCAACGGCATACGTCACACCCACCACCAGGCCATACCGGCCCGCCGAACGGAACGCCGCCAACGCCTTGGCCCGGTAGATCACCAGGTACCCCAATACCAACGCCAGAAACTGCAGCAACCCGCGCCAGAACAGCAAGGTCCACGGATCGGCGGTAATCCACCGGATCAACAACGCATCCGGCGTCAGGATCAACACCCCGAGGGTCGTCAGCAGAAATCCTTTGGCCCTGAGCGTGGTATCCATGATGGCAGCCACGGTATCAAAGCGCCTTGCCCTTGTATGCTGGATTTTCAACCCACGGCCGAGCCGGCCGGAAGCACATCCCCGGTGATGTACATTTGACATGATGCCATT
>CALBHI010000296.1 GCA_937894535.1 uncultured Verrucomicrobiota bacterium | reverse complement strand
CCGCATCCGCCAGCACTCCCGGATAGGCCTCCACGGCCGCGAACACGGCTCCCTCACTCCCGGCCGCCTCATCACCTCGGCGAAATCCTGGCTGTGCCATCCCGGCATCGACCGCCGCAGCCCCGTCCTACCCTGGCACGCCGCCCCCGACGTGCCCGCGTTGTCGCCGGTCGATGCCCAGGCCGCGATCCTTGCCCACCTTCGCACCGCCTGGGACGACGCCCACCCCGATCATCCGCTCGCCACCCAGCAGGTCTGCATCACCGTGCCGGCCTCGTTCGACGAAGTGGCCCGCGAACTGACCATCGACGCCGCCCGCAAGGCCGGGCTCCCTGCCCTGATCCTACTCGAAGAACCGCAGGCCGCCTTCTACGCCTGGCTGGCCCGCCACGAAACCACCTGGTCCGACCACATCGCCCCCGACGACCAGATCCTCGTGGTCGATGTCGGCGGCGGCACCACCGACTTCACCCTGATCCACGCCCAACCCGACCCGTCCGGCCCCGTCGTGTTTCACCGCACCGCGGTCGGCGACCACCTGATCCTCGGCGGCGACAACCTCGACCTCGCCCTGGCCCACGCCCTCGAACCGGACCTCGCCGGCGGCGGCCAACTCGACCCCCGCTCCTGGTCGGTCCTCGTCCGCCGCTGCCGCCACTACAAGGAAACCCTGCTCGGCGAACAGCCGCCCGACACCATTGATGTCGTGCTTCCCGGCTCCGGCTCCGGCTTGCTCCGCCAGCAACGCACCACCACCCTTGCCCGCACCCGCGCCGAAACCCTGCTGCTCGACGGCTTCATGCCGCACGTTCCCTTCGACACCCTACCGGCCAAGAAAGCTTCCGGCTTCCAGGAGTTCGATCTCCCCTATGCGCCCGACCCCGGCATCACCCGCTACCTCGCCACTTTCCTGCGCGACAACCTGCCCCGCGATGCCCACGGCAACCCCATACCCCCGCGCACCATCCTGCTCAACGGCGGACTGTTCGAGTCCCCGGCCATGCAACGCCGCCTCGTCGAATCGCTCACCGCGTGGTTCGGCGCGGATGGCACCTGGACCCCGAACCTGCTCGACCACCGCCGCCTCGACCTCGCCGTCGCGCGCGGCGCCTCCTACTTCGGCCTCGTCCGCCGCGGCCTCGGCGTACGCGTGGTCAGCAACCTCGCCCGCTCCTACTACCTCGGCCTCGGTGGCCAGGCCGCCCACCAGGTCCTCTGCGTGGCCCCGGCCCGCCTCGCCGCCGGCGACACCCTCGTCCTCGACGAACATCCGCTCGCCGTCACCCTGAAGACCCCGGTAGAGTTCCCGCTCTATGTCTCAAGCCGCCGCACCACCGATGCCGCCGGCCAGCTCGTGGACCTCGATCCGGATTCCTTCACCGCGCTGCCGCCGATGCGCACCGTGTTGACCACTGGCAAGGGCGCCACCCAGGACACCGTGCGCGCCTCGTTGTCGGCCCATCTGACCGAACTCGGCACCCTCGACCTCGCCATCGTCGAACGCGCCGGTCCACGCCGCTGGAAACTTGCCTTCGACGTGCGCGCCGCCACCCGCACGGAACTGTCCTACCACGACGGTTCCGGCGAACGGGCGGGTTTGATCGAGGCAGGCCTCGTCGAGGAAGCCACCCGCCGCATCACCGACCTCTTCGCGCTGAGCCAACAACAGCTCGGCTCGGTTTCGGTCTTCAAGGCCGTCGAGCAAGCCGTTGGCCTTCCCCGTGCGGAATGGCCGGTTTCGCTGCTGCGATCACTCTGGAGCACCGCGATGGCCCTGGCCGACCAGCGACGCAGCTCCGCGATCCATGAACAACGCTGGTTGAATTTCACCGGTTACTGCCTGCGCCCCGGCTTCGGCTATGCGCTCGACGACTGGCGGGTCGGTGAAACCTGGAAGCTCTTTCCGCGCGGCCTGCACTACGCCGCCAACGAAACAGTACGCGCCGAGGGATGGATCTTCTGGCGTCGGGTATGCGGCGGACTGAATGCCGGCCAGCAAAGCGCCCTCGCCCAACCCCAGCTCGCCCTGCTCCGGAACCTGATGCTCGGCAAGGGGGCGGTGAAAATCGGCGACCACGAGCGCGTCGAATGGTTCCGCCTGCTCGCTGTGCTCGAACGGCTGCCCATAGAGCAGCGAACCCAACTCGGTACCTGGATGCTCCAGCGCGTCGAAGCCCGCGGCAGCGATCGCGGTGCGGCCCTGTGGGCGCTCGGACGGCTCGGCAGCCGTGCGCCGCTCTACGCATCAATTCAGCAGATCATCCCCGCCGACACGGCCGCTTCCTGGTTGCACGCCCTGCTTCCGTTGTCCGGTAGCCCGGAACTCCCTTTCACCCTGCTCTCCCTCGCCCGCCGCACCGGTGACCGCTACCGCGACCTCGACGACGCCACCCGCGCCGCCGCCGCCACCCGCCTCGCCGAACTCAACGCCTCCCCGCACTGGATCACCCTCGTCACCGAGGGCGGCCACCTCGACGCCACCGAACAAGACCTCGCCTTCGGCGACCAACTCCCCCCCGGCCTCACCCTGCTCGACGGCTGATGCCTCCAGTGACCCTCACCGCATCGATTGCGGCATTGACCGCTTTTGCCTTCCTTACTACTATGTAAGGAGACCTACTATTGTAAGGAGATGCCATTATGGTCACCGCCACATTAACCAGCAAAGGACAGCTAACCATCCCCAAGGCAATACGCGAGTCGCTTCACCTTCGCGCCGGCGACCGGGTGGCATTTATTGTTCACGGTGATGCCGAAGCGTTGATGAAGCCGGTGACAAAATCAGTCGACGACGTATTCGGACGGCTTTATCGCGCCGGACAGCCGCGACGGAGCCTGGAGGCCATGAAGGCCGCGGTAGCCAACCGAATGAGGCAGAAAAAGGGATGATGGCAGTCGACACCAACGTCCTTGTGCGGTTTCTTGTCCGGGACGACGAGAAACAGGCCGAAACGGTCCGCAGACGCCTGAAGCAGGCCGAGGAACGGCGCGAACGCCTCACGATTCCGCTGCTTGTCGTCCTTGAGACCATCTGGGTGTTGGAAAGCGCCTATGGCAAGACCAGAGACGAAATCATGGATGCTTTCCGGGACCTGCGACAAATGGCGGTATTCGAATTCGAGGCCGAGCGCGTGGTTGATGGCTTTCTCGCGGATGGCACCAAGTACAAAGCGGACTTGGCCGACATCCTCATTGCCCATTCGGCGGTAGCCTCGGGATGCCACAAGGTGCTCACGTTCGATCAAGGCGCCGCGAAACTTTCGCTATTCAACCTGCTGAAATAACGCCCCTACGACCTACGTATGTTTGCGATGGAGCGGCTTGCCCTCCTGACCGGATAGGTCAAGCCGCTGGGTCAGGCGTGGACGGTGGCCGCCGCGAAACGTGTACCCAACGCGTTCGGGGGAACGCGTTCCACCAGACCGACAACATTAAGCGACCTGCGGACAAACCTCACCTCTTCCATTCGTGTGCGTTCTCCATCATTCGCAATGCCTGCAACGTTCAGAACCCGAACCGACACGACCGATCCGAAACACCAAGGGGCTTATGCGCCAAATCCATTGAAAATCAGACTACCATCCCGTACCGTGGCTGCATGGACGACATCATCCAGCAGATCGAAGACCTGAAGCGGCGCAAGAACGCCTTCATCATCGCCCACAACTACGAACGGCCCGAAGTCCAGGACATCGCCGACTTCGTGGGCGACTCGCTTGGCCTCTCCCAGCGCGCCGCCGCGACCGATGCCGATCTCATTGTCTTCTGCGGCGTGCACTTCATGGCCGAAACCGCCTCGATCCTCGCTCCCG
>CALBHI010000295.1 GCA_937894535.1 uncultured Verrucomicrobiota bacterium | reverse complement strand
TCGGCCTGGATGAGGTTGCCCTTGGCCTGGTCGAGGTTCGCCTCGAGGGTTTTCGGGTCGATGGTGTAGAGCAGGTCGCCCGCCTTGACCACGGTGCCTTCGTTGAAATGCACCTCCTCGAGGATGCCTTCCACGCGGGCCCGGATCTCCACATCCTGCGAGCCGAGCGCCTGGGCCATGCTTTCAAAATAGACCGGCTGGTCGCGCACGATCACCTCGGCGGCGATCACCGGAACGGGTGGCGGGGCGGCCGGCGCAGGTTGCTCGCGGCAGGAGAGCATCGGGAGGGACAAGGCGGCGGCCATCATACAGGCCGCGCCGGTTGCGATCGTTCGGTTCATACGTGGTGCCTTCGGGTTATCGGTGCCATCCTAGCGATGTTGGCCGTGACAGCAAGCGGGTTTAGGGTGCGACGGGGGTCAGGCCGCGCAGGCGGCGGTCCTGGTTCCAGCGGATCAGCGCGTTGTCGTATTCCCCCTTCAGGCGGCGCATGTGGTCGAAGGAGGCGCGCACTTCGGCCTTCTGGTCGTTCAGCCAGGCGGACAGGACCTTGAAGTCGTCGCGGGTGATGGCTTTTTCGCCGGCCGTCCCCCCGGTATCGCCCAGTCCGGCGAGCTGCGCACGGCGGGTGGCCAGGCGCGCTTCGGTATCGGTGATCAGGGCGTCGATGGCGGCGCGGTTGGCTTCGCTGGTCTGGTAGGCGCGGGAGCGTTGGTACCGGGCGAGCCGGTCCTGCAGGGACGCGATGCTCTTCTCCAGGCCCTCGGCGAGTTTCTGCCGGGTATCGACGACCCGGCGCTGGACCTTCTGGTTCTGCTTGTAGGCATCGGTGGTGCGGCGGTTGTAGATTTCGCTGAAGGGATCGTAGGAGTACTCGTACTTGTCGAGATCCTGGTTCTCGGCGAGCGAGGCGGAGATGCGGAGGATGTCGTCGACACGCCGGTCGATCACGCCGTCGAGGGTCTGGACCTGGTCACTCATCTGCGGCTTGCTCAACGGGGCGGCCGCCCGCGCGAGGTCGCCCTCGAGTTTCTGGCGTTCGGTGGCGTAGAACTCGATGGCCTTGCGCAGACCGGCGATGGCGTCCTGCTTGAGCTGGGTGACCTGGTTGCCGGTCTCCTGCGAATCGGTCAGCGGCACGATCACATCCAGGATGGATTCCACGCTCGCGTCGATGTCCTGGCTGACCGCGGCGAGGGCCTCGCCGAGCGAACGCACCCGCTGCTCCAGCGGGTCGGTAACGGTGGCCGGTTCATCGGCCCGAACGGAGGCGGCCGCGATCAACCAGAAGGCAAGGAAAGCGTTGCAATACGGGTGGTTCTTCATAGGTATATTCCGGTTGTTCGATTATTCCATCACCGCGGCAATATCCACACCCATGCGGGCGATGACCTTGCGGACGGCCTCCACGTACGCCGCATGGTCTTTGCCGGCGGCCTTTTCCTCGTAGCGGCTGAGGCGCTGGGCGACCACGGTGCGGTCATCCGCCCCGCCGCGGGTGACCCGCCACTGGGCGATCAATTCGACCTGGCCGCCGAGATAGCCGTCCAGGCGGACGATGTCCACATGGACGAGGTACCCGGGCGCCTGCGGTGTGCGTTGCGCGACGACATCGACGTAGGCGGCGGGTTTGGTTCGCGCGATGGATGCGCCAAGGATCTCCACCACCGTCATGTTCAACGGAATGCCCCAGCGGTGGAACTGTTCGGCCCGGATCTGCATGTCACCTTCGCGAACCACCAGGTGGGGTCGGTCCAGGTAGGCCGGCAGGTTGACCGGAGCGAACCGCACGGTGTAGGCGCTTTGCGCCTGGTCGCGTTCGGCCACGGAGCGCCAGCCATCATCGGCGCTGAAGACATACATCTCCGGGTTTGGACTGGTGGCACAGCCGCCGGCAAGCAGCAGCATGGACGGCACGATGGCAAGGATCATACGGCGCAGGTTCATGTTATTTCCCCCTCAGGATGGCTTCCGGATGCTGTTCAAGGTATTCGGTGAGCAGGCGCATCGACTGGCTCGCCTTGCGGATTTCGTGGATCAACAGGTCCAGTTCGGCGCGCACGTCGGAATTGGGATTCAGGAACGCACCGGCCTGGTCGGACGTGCGGGTCATGCTCAGGAGCAACGGATCCAGACGCTGGTCGAGCTTGGCCAGCATCGAGGACAGGTTGACCAGGGTTTCGTTCAGGTTCTTGATTGTTTGCCCGGTCACTTCCGGGTCCATCAGGTCGGACAAGCGCTGGATCGCCTCGTGCGCCTCGGTCACCATATCGGCGATCGGCAACTCGGACAGGTCCTGCTTCACCTTACGCAGCGTCGAAGGCAGGGTCGGCAGTTCGTATTCGTCCGGATTCCGGTTTTTGCGGACGATGGGCTCGTTGGGATACAGGCCGAGCTCGATCTTCAGCTTGCCGGTCAGCAGGCTCTGGCTGGCCAACCGGGCGCGCAAGCCGAGTTCATCCACGATGCGGTTCATGCCAACTTCGCTGGCGCCTTCATGCCCTTGCGAACCGATATGGTGGAAGCGGCTACCCTCGAGCTGCATGCGGACCGGGCGCAGCAGTTCACGCGTCTCCGCATGCACCTCGAGGCGGACATCGGTGACGGTGCCGACGCGCACGCCCTGGAATTCGACGGGGGCCCCGACGTCGAGGCCGCTGATCGATTCATCGAAATACAGGACGCACTCAAAGCGCTTTTCGAACAGGCTTGACCCGCCGAACAGCATCACGGCGACAACCGCGATGGCGATCGCCCCGATGACGAACGCGCCCACGGCGGTTGGATTGGTTTTGGTGCTCATAGGTGTTCCTTTCGGTTCGGCGGCCGGATCAGGCCCCCGCCTCCACCCCGCGGCGCAGGAATTTCTGCACCTTGGGATCGTTGCATGATGACAGCAAGTGGTTCGGATCGCCCTGGGCGATCATGGTTTTGGTCTCGGGATCGAGAAACACGGAATTGTTGCCGATGGCGAAGATGCTGGCGAGTTCATGGGTGACCACAACGACGGTGGCGCCGAGGCTGTCGCGCAGTTCGAGGATCAGGTCGTCGAGCAGTTTGGCACTGACCGGATCGAGACCGGCCGAGGGCTCGTCGAAAAACAGGATGTCGGGATCGAGGGCCATGGCGCGGGCAAGGCCGGCGCGTTTGCGCATGCCGCCGCTGATTTCCGACGGGTAATAGTCCTCGAACCCGGAAAGTCCGACCAGCGCGAGTTTCAGTGCGATCACCTCGCGGATGTCGGCGGGCGACAGCGTGGTGTAGGCCTCGAGGGGGATGGCGATGTTCTCGGCGAGGGTCATCGAACTCCACAACGCGCCGCTCTGGTAGAGGATGCCGATCTTCTGCATGAGCTTGGCCCGTTCCGGCTCGGAGGCATCCCAGAAGCTCACCCCGTTGTAGCGGACCGTGCCGCGCGCGGGTGGCTTCAGGCCGACCAGGTGGCGCAGCAGGGTGCTTTTCCCGCAGCCGCTCCCGCCCATGATGATGAAGATGTCGCCGCGGTTGATCGTGAAGGTGAGGTCCTTCTGGATCAGGAAGTCCCCGTAGGCCATGGTCAGGTTTTCGACGCTTACATGCGCTTCGTTCATGGTCAGAATCCCGTCATCACGTACACGATGGAAATGATGGAGTCGGCGACGACGATGTAGACGATGGCGTTGACCACGGCCGCGGTGGTGGCCTCGCCGACCGCGGAGGCGCTGCGGCCGCAGCGGATGCCCTGCAGGCAGCCGGACATGGCGACCAGCACGCCGAACACCGAGGCCTTGATCAACCCCGAGGCGATGGCCTGCAGGTTGATGGAGCCGAGGGTCTGCTGGTAATACTGGGCCGGGGTGAGGTCCAGCATGAGGATGCCAATCAACGCACCGCCGAGAATGCCGAGCACATTGGCATACAGGGCCAGCAGCGGCATCATCAGGATCAGGGCCAGCGCCCGCGGCAGCACGAGGAACTCCATCGGCGAAAAGCCCAGCGTCTGGAGGGCATCGACCTCCTCGTTCACCTGCATCGTGCCCAGTCGGGCGGCGAAGGCCGCACCGGTGCGGCCGGCCATGATGATCCCGGTCATCAACGCCCCCATCTCGCGGACCATGCCCACCGCGACCGCGTTGGCGATGAACACCTCGGCGCCGAACATCTTCAATTGCACCGATCCGAGAAACGCGAGGATCATGCCGACCAGCACGCTGATCAGCGAGATGATGGGCAACGCGCCGGGCCCGCACTCCTGCATGACGGCGAGCAGGTCGGATTTCCGGTAGCGGGCCTTGCCGCGCAGCATCGCCCCGAAGGCCTGGGCGAGTTCGCCGATGAAGCGCACCGAGGAAACAAAATCGGCACCGCCGCGCTGGGCACGCTGGCCAACCCGGGCAAGCCAGGAAACCCGGGCTTCCTCGCGGCGCGCGCCTTTGCGCTCGGGCACGGCATCGGCGAGGCGGAGCAGGCGGCGCACCCCCTCGGGCATCGCGGTGTCATCCAGCTCAACCCCGGCGGCGCGGGCCACGGCGGCCAGTTGGCGCAGGTAGACCACGAGGCTGGTATCCCAGGCGGAAATGCCCCCGTCCTTCAGGCGCAAGCGGCGGCATCCGGCCAGGATGTCCGGCGCGGCGGGATCCGGCTTGGATGGAGCGGGGGCATCGGTCCGCCACGCCCCGGCAAACACCGCATCACGGGATCCGTCCGGACCCGTTGCGGACAGGGTGCAGGTGGCGGACGGGGTATCCGTCATGGCGCGGCCTCTCCGGCGGCCGGGGCGGCGGGTGCACGCGGGGTGAGGACCAGGCGTTTGCCGAACACCACGCAGTTGAACAGGGCGCGGGCAGCCCAGTCGCGGGTCACGAAGGCATTGCTGCCGGCGGTCTCGGCAAACGAGATCACCACATCGGTGGACAGGTCGTAAACCCGAACGCCGAGTTTTTCGTAGGCCCAGAAGGCTTCGGTGTCGAGGTCCGTGTCGGAACTGTAGCGAATCAGACGGCCGGCATTTTCCCAATAGACCCAGAGGTTGTTGGAGACACGGGATAACGGGGCGATGTAGACGGTCTGGGGGCCTTCGATCGGCGGGCTGGACGGACCGGCGAGGTGGTCGCGCAAGGCGCTGCGCATGCGCGTGATCAGGGCCTCGTCAGGATAGGTGCGCTGGTTCCGGACGGAGAAGAGATACTCCATCATGGCCTTCGCATCGAGATCGACGCGCTCATAGCCGGCGAAGTCGTCCGGCCAGTCGTCCACCCGTTCGGCCTTGATGATGCGGTAGTCCTTGTTGGTGATGGTGATGCCAAGCTCGGGCACATCGTAGTCGGCCTTCTTGAGCTGGACGCGGTAGCGGATGGCCGGGATCAGCAGTTCGCGGTAGGCGCTGCGGTCGGTGTCGTCGAGCGCGGGTGTGGTATCGCGGTGGTACATCGACAGGGTGCCAGTCGGCTCGACCTGGATCAGGGCCGTCTCGTCGAGGTGCCAGCGGTACAGGTGCTGCATGACGAGGGCGAGGTAGTCGAAGGAGAGGGATTCCGCGCGCAGCGGCAGGGCGAGGACCAGTGAGGTCAGACCGAGAAGGAGGGAGCGGGCGATCATCGGGGATCCTTTCGCAAGGTGTAAAAGCGGTTGCCGCCGAGGGATCCGGAATCGGCGTCCTCGATGCGCAGGAAGTTTCCGCCGGGGTGGTAGCGCACTTCGTCGGTCATCCACGAATAACCGCCCCCGGTGGCGGGTTGGCGTTCGGCCTTGGCCACGGCGGCATGGCGGTCGGTGGGGCGCTGCTGTTCAGCGAGGTAGGCGGTGGCGAGGTCCCCGGCATGGTTCAGGAGCCGCGCGAAGGTACCGGGTTTTCCCTGGGAGGCGATCCGGTTCAGGTTGTCGATGCGTTCGGTCACCCGCGGCACCATGGCGGGTCGGCCCTGGGCGTCGCGGAAAAATCCGTCGAACTGCCCCTTCTCCCCGCCTGCGGTGATGATGCCGATCAGATCATCTGCCCGGGTCGCGGCGATCTGCGGCTGGGTATAGGGCTCGGGGATCCGGGCGAGGCGACGGTCCAGAACGTGCAACAATTGTTCCATCGCCGCGGCGGAGTCCTGCTCGCTGCGGTATCCGCGTTCGCCGGGAAACGGCACTTCGTTGACCAGCAGGTGGGCGACATATCCGGCAGGCGTGGCCGGATCGGGCAAACGGGCGACAGCGGACGCGGGAACAATGGCGAGCGCAACCGGCAGCAGGAACAGAAGACGGATGGTGGTTAGCATCATGGTCGGCGCGTGTGGTGGCTGTCGGGCACCATAGGCAAAAACCACCGGGAAAGGCACCAACAAAGTGATTCGGCCATGACAAAATAAATCACAACCTACCGTTGCCGAAGCAACCTGCCGAGCCTAGGATGCCGGCATGACGACATGGATCAGCCGCTACCTGGACCCGGCCGAACGGATGACCGAATTGCTGTTCGGTTTGATCATGACCCTGACCTTTACCCTCGGAGCCGGCCTGCTGGTGCGGGAGGGGCCGGATGCCACCCGCGAACTGCTGGCCGGAGTGATCGGCTGCAACCTGGCCTGGGGGTTGATCGACGGGCTTTTCTACCTCTTCAATGCGATGTTTGCCCGGGGTGCGCACAACCGGGCCGTGCGGTTGTTCCAACGGCAGGGGCACGCCGCCCTCGATGCGCGGATCGAGGATTATGTGGAGGAAACCTTTGGCACGTGGATCACCCCGGCCACGCGGAAGGCCTTGAAACAGGACTTGCAAGCGACCATCGAGCACAGTCCTCCGCGACCGGTCACCTGGCAACGCGGCGATTTCCTCGGCGCCCTGGCCAGCTTTGTTCTGGTGGCGTCCACATCGCTGCCGGCCCTGTTGCCGTTCCTGGTGATCGAGGACCGGGTTACCGCCCTGCGCACATCCAACGTCCTGATGATCCTGCTGGTGTATGCGATCGGCTACCTGTGGGCGGCCAGCATCGATGCCCCGCGGCACCGCACCGCCCTGGCCATGGCCCTGCTGGGGGTGGTGGTCGTTGTCGGCACCATGGCCCTCGGTGGATGACATGCGGACGCCCGGTCAGCGGATCGCCGGTTGGTTGTTGCTGTGCCTTGGCGCGGCAATGATGGCCGGATGCCAAACCATGCCGGTCCGCCTGTGCGCGGGGATGATCGAGAACGCATCGGGGCGCGACCTGGGAGACGTCCGGGTGGAGCACCTCCCTACCCGCCGGATCATCCAGACCCGTCAGATCCTCGCCGGGACGTCGTTCCGGCTCGGTTTTGATGAACGGTCGATGGAGGCGGACCGGGCGCACCTGCAGTGGACCGATCCGGTGCTCGGTGTACGCAGCGCCGAGGTCACGCTGCCACGTGCGGGAACCGGCGGAGCGGGGCCGCACACCCTGGTTTACCGGATCGACGCGGCGGGGCGGGTCGAGGTGCTCTTGACGCCCTGCCGGTAAGTGGTGCCCGGTCAGCGGATACGATCGTAATACGGAATCCAGGCCTGGATCACCTTTTCGATGGTGCCATCGGCCTTCCATTGGGCCAATACGGCATTGACCTCGTCGCGCAGGGCGGTGTTGTTGCGGCGGATACCCCAGGCGATGTCCTCCCGATCGAGCAGAGCCATCAGCACCGCCAGTTCGGCCTCGTTCGACGCAGCCTGCCTGGCGACCGAAGGGATATCGTGCAGGAACAGGTCCACCGTGCGCCGTTCCAGCTGCAGCGAGGCATCGGCCGGGGAGGCAATTTTCACAACGCGGGCTTCGGGCAGGTTCTTGCGGGCAAAATCGTGGGCGGTGGTGCCGGCGAGCACACCAACCGAACCGCGGAAGGCGAGCACGGATTCCACCGTGGGGAACCTTTGCTGGTCGGCACGGCGCATCAAGGCCCCCACCCCGCCGGACATCCAGGGGGTGGTGAAATCGATCTTCACCTGACGGGCTTTGGTCACCGACATACCGGACATGATGATG
>CALBHI010000294.1 GCA_937894535.1 uncultured Verrucomicrobiota bacterium | reverse complement strand
TCATTGGGGGGCAAAGGGCGGGGGGGCCACGAAATAGTGGCGGGAGCGACGGGGCTCGAACCCGCAACCTCTGCCGTGACAGGGCAGCGCTCTAACCAATTGAGCTACGCCCCCGCTTTGGGGAGGCGATACCATAGCGGGTACGCCCGGTGATGCAAGCGAAAAAAAGGCGCCGGAAGGGCTTCCGGCGCCGGTCGTGCGTTCCTGTTGAAACCGGAGGGTTACCGGGTCTTGAGCAGGTCGCGGATTTCCCCGAGCAATTTTTCCTCGTTGGAGGGCGGCGGGGGGGTGGCAGGCGCGGCCGGGGCGGCGGCCTCCTTGCGTTTCATCGTGTTCATGGCCTTGATGACCAGGAACAGCGCGAAGGCCACAAGGGTGAAGTCGATGATGGTATTGATGAACATGCCGTAGTTGATGGTTACCGCGGCGGCGCCGTCTACGGCCTCGACCAAGTTCACCTTGAGGTCTTTGAAGTCGATCTTGCCGAGCATCATGCCGATCGGGGGCATGATCACATCGTTGACCAGCGAGGTGGTGATTTTGCCGAAGGCACCGCCGATGACCACACCGACGGCCATATCGACGACGTTGCCGCGCATCGCGAACTCTTTGAATTCCTTGATAAATGCCATGACGTAACTCCCTTGGGTTGATTTCCGGCCCATCATCGGGATTTGCCTCCTCAAGGCAAGGGTGAAGTTGGCGCGGTGTTTGCGGTTGGCGTTCGGGCCGCGGTTTCTTTACAGTCCGGCCATGAACCTACATGTCGCCCTGTTGTCCCTGACCGCCGTGTTGGCCGTCGGTTGCTCAAAAAACGAAATGCGAGGATTGATGGACGTAACGTTTGAGGTGGAGGCGCCCGATGTACCCGATGGTTCGCTGGTGTTCATCAGTGGCAACCATGCGGTGCTGGGCGACTGGGAGCCGTATGAGGTTCCGCTGGAGCGTGGTGAGGGCGACCTGTGGACGAGGACCCTGGCTATTCCCTATGGCGCACGGCTCGAATACAAGTTTACCCTGGGCTCGTGGAACACGGAAGCGCTGGATGAGCAGGGACGTCCGCTGCCGAACTTTACCCTGGCCGCCACCCGGTCATCCACCGTGCGTCACCGGATTACCCGTTGGGCCTCGGCTGTCCCGGAGGCCAAGGCGCCGCAGGTGACCGGCGAAGCGGTGATGCACCGCGGTGTCGCCGGAACCGGGCTGTTGGCGCGCGATATCATCGTCTGGTTGCCGCCGGGTTACCGCGACAGCGATGTACGTTATCCGGTCCTGTACATGCACGATGGCCAGAACATCGTCGATCCGACCACCTCGTTCCTCGGGGTGGACTGGGGCGTGGACGAAATGGCGACCCGGTTGATCGGCGAAGGCGTCCTCCGTCCCTTCATTGTGGTCGGCCTGTACAACACGCCGCAGCGGATGGATGACTACGGCACCGGCGAGCAGGGCGAGAGCTACCGCCGTTTCGTGGTGGAGGTGGTGAAGCCGATGATCGACGCGACCTACCGCACGCGGACCGGTCCCGAGGACACCGCGGTGATGGGTTCGTCGATGGGCGGCCTGGTGTCGTTCCTGCTGGCATGGCACTACCCCGATGTGTTCCACCACGCGGGGTGCCTGTCCCCGGCGTTTTTCCCGGAGGCGGTGAAGCTGGTGCGCAAGGCGGAGGCGGTGCCGTCGACGTTGCGCATCTACATGGACAACGGAACCGAGGGCCTCGAGCAGAAGATTCAGGGTTATTGCGACGAGATGCTCGCCGCGCTGGCCGAGAAGGGCGTCACCGCGGGTCCGCGGTTCGACTGGTTCCTCGACCAGGGGGCCGAGCACAACGAGCAGGCGTGGGCGGCGCGGCTGGAGCGCCCGCTCCGGTTCCTGTTCGGGGTTACGCCCGCATCGCCATGACCGGGTCCGGCGACAGCGGCGACCCGCGGTTTGCCGGGATTGCGCGGCTTTACGGCGCGGAGGGGTTGGCGCGGTTGCGCGACGCCCATGTGGCGGTGATTGGGTTGGGCGGCGTGGGGTCGTGGTCGGTGGAGGCGCTCGCGCGATCCGGGGTCGGCGCGCTCACGCTGGTTGATCTCGACGAGGTCTGCGTCAGCAACATGAACCGGCAGTTGCATGCGCTGGAGAACACGGTAGGACAACTCAAGGCCGAGGCCTTGGCGGCGCGCATCCGGTTGATCCATCCGGACTGTCGGGTGACGGTGCTCCCGACGTTCTTCAAGAAGGCCAATGCCGAGGAGATCCTGGCCACGCGCTACGACTACGTGATCGATGCCATCGATGGCGTGGCGCACAAAGCCCGTCTGATCGGGATGTGCAAACAGAAGGGCATTCCGGTTATCACCTGCGGTGCGGCCGGCGGCAAGACCGATCCGGCGGCGGTGACCATCCGCGATCTAACCGAGACGATCTACGATCCGCTGATGGCCTTTATCCGCAAGCGGCTGCGGAAGTGGTTCCAGTTTCCGCGCGGGGACCGGAAGTTCGGCGTGCCCTGCGTGTTTTCCACCGAGCAGGTGGCGGGAACGCCGCCGGTGGCCTGCGACATCCGGGAGCCGGGGGTGCGCGCGAACTGCGACTACGGCCTCGGAGCGGCCGCGCATGTCACCGGGACCTTCGGGTTGGTGGCGGCGGGTTATGTGGTCAATGCCATCGCCCGCGGTTCGTGATGCAGGGGGCGGACTGCCGGCATCATCGGAATGCGGTGTAATCGATCACCTGCAGGTTCGGGCAGACCGAGAAGTCGGACGTGTTCCGGGTAACAAGCGGGCATTGATGGCGCAGGGCGCAGGCGCTGATCCACAGATCGTTAGGCCCGATCAAGCCGCCGCGCCGTTTGAGGGTGGCGTAGAGCGTGGCATACTCGGCAATGATCGCCACGTCACTCTGGACCAGGGCGAACCCGTCGAGGAAGCGATGGAGGGTTACGGGATCGTGAAGAGCTGTCACACCGCCGCTCAGGAATTCGCCGGCGACCACCCACGGGATGCCGATACGCGCATCCGGATGGCGTTGGGCAAACGCGGTGGCTGCACCGGGTCGCCGCTGTTCACGCCATAGGTCAATCAACAGCGTTGTATCGGCTAGGAAGTCCATTTGTCCCGCGTTGCTTCCGGATTTCTGCCCCATCGAGCCGCATCCTCCATCACCTTGAATTGCTTTGGTGACAAGGAGGGCAGTTGCTGAATGTCGTTTGCCAGTTGGCCCATGGTTCCGTGCTGGGGAACCATGCGGATAACCACGCGCGAGAAGGAGTCTTTCGGTGACCTCTTCCAGGAGAGAAGCCGCTCGTACGCCTCTTCGGTCAGGGTAATCGTCTTCATGTCCTCGTGTATACACGAATGCACGAGTTGGGTAAAGGAGATCCGCGTCGCATTCGGAAGCTGGCCCGGAAGGGGTGATCACGGAAAAAGCCGGCGAAAATTCTCGCCGATGGCCACGGAAAGCGCGTCCACCGATTCCCCGCGCAGGCGCGCGA
>CALBHI010000293.1 GCA_937894535.1 uncultured Verrucomicrobiota bacterium | reverse complement strand
ATGTAGTTGCGCTTGAAGTGCGATTCAAACAGCACGACGAAACGGTCATTCACCGCGCGGTAGGTGAAGTCGTTGACCAGCAGGTCGACGCGCATGCGCGGACTGACGCCGAACGCGGTGGCCAACCGGAACGAGATGGCGCGGCCGGAGTCGAGTAGGTGCTTTTCGAGTTCGACCTTCAGGACACCGTACAGGGACACCGGGCGGAGCGGGGTCTCTTCGGTGCAGAAGATGCCGTCCTCGCCGACGCCGTAACCGCTATTCGTGGTCGGGGAGAGGAAGCGCTGCTCGCGGCTCGAGTGGTCGATCAGCATTTTGATCGCGTCGAGGTTGATCGAACGGGCTTCGAGCGGGCGCTGGGCACAGATTGGTGCGCCGACCAGGCAGGCCAGCGGCACGATCACATCAGCCTTGGCGAGGAGCTTCTTCATCAGGGCTTCATCGCGGACATCGCCACGTACGGCCTGGAAGCCCTCGTGCCGGCAGCAGTCGAGCAAGGAGGACTGGCCGAAGGAGAAGTTGTCGACAACGGTAACCCGGTGGCCCAGCGCGAGTAACTCGGGGACCAGCACGGAACCGATGTAACCCGCCCCGCCGGTCACCAGAACATGATAAGACGTTTGATTCATGGGGCGCAACCGTACCGATTGGCCCTTGTGATGTCAAACCCGGCATACCCGTTTTACGCACGGCTCCGGCAAGGAACTTTCTTCGCCAAGTGCTTGCCTTTACGGGCAGGTACGGCTAGGAATAGCGGCCAACCTTTGACAGGAGTTCCACCGTGAGCACACCGTATAAACCGCAATCCGCCAAGGCATGGTCCGAACTGGAAAACCACCGCCGCTCCCACTTGTCCTTTTCCCTGAGGGATGCTTTTGCCAACGATCCCGGCCGGGTTGGCCGGTTTAGCCTGAAGGCGTGTGACCTCTACCTGGATTACTCGAAGAACCTGATCACCGACGAGGTGATGCAATCACTGTTTACCCTATGCGCTGAAGCCCCGGTTGCGGCTAAACGGGCGGAGATGTTCAGCGGCGGCAAGATCAACTTCACCGAGGACCGCTCGGTCCTCCACGTCGCCTTGCGCAACCGCTCGAACCGGCCGATTCTGGTGGACGGCAAGGACGTCATGCCCGAGGTGAATGCGGTACTGGAGAAGATGCGGACCTTTGCCCGGAATGTCCGCTCGGGCGCGTGGAAAGGTTACACCGGCCGCCGCATCCGCACCATCGTGAACATCGGCATCGGTGGCTCCGACCTAGGTCCGGTCATGGCCTGCGAGGCCTTGAAAGCCTACAGCGACCGCAACCTGCAGGTTCGTTTCGTGTCGAACGTGGACGGCACCCACCTGGCCGAGACGGTGCGGGATCTTAATGCGGAAGAGACGTTGTTCATTGTGGCCTCGAAGACCTTCACCACCCAGGAAACGATGACCAACGCCGAGTCGGCCAAGTCCTGGCTGCTCAGTACGATCAAGCAGCCGGCCGCCGTGGCCAGCCACTTTGTCGCCTTGTCCACCAACGCCGCCAAGGTATCGGCCTTCGGCATCGACACGGCCAACATGTTTGAGTTCTGGGACTGGGTGGGCGGCCGCTATTCGTTGTGCTCGGCGATCGGCCTGCCGGTGATGATCGCGATCGGCCCGGAACACTTCGATGCCTTGCTCGACGGCGCGCACGCAATGGACCAGCATTTCCTCAACACCCCGGCGCCGCAGAACATGCCGGTGGTGCTCGCCCTGCTCGGCATCTGGTACAACAACTTCCTGGGCGCGGAATCGCACGCGATCCTTCCGTACGACCAGTACCTGCACCGGTTTGCCGCCTACTTCCAGCAGGGTGACATGGAGAGTAACGGCAAGTGTGTCGACCTCCAGGGCGACCGGATCTCCTACCAGACCGGACCGATCATCTGGGGCGAACCCGGCACCAACGGACAGCATTCCTTTTACCAGCTAATTCATCAGGGGACGAAGTTGATCCCCTGCGACTTCATCGGCTTCGCCAGGTCGCACAATCCGGTGGGCGACCACCACGCGAAACTGATGGCGAACTTCTTCGCCCAGACCGAAGCCCTCGCCTTCGGCAAGTCGCTGGACGAGGTCCGGGCCGAGAAGGTTCCCGAACACCTCGCCCCGTTCAAGGTGTTCGAGGGCAACCATCCGACCAACACCTTGATGGCCCGCCAACTTACCCCGGCGGTGCTCGGCCAGTTGATCGCCTTGTATGAGCACAAGATATTCGTGCAGGGCGTCATCTGGAATGTGAACTCCTACGACCAGTGGGGTGTCGAACTGGGCAAGGTGCTGGCCCAGCGGATTCTTCCCGAACTGACTGCGGCCGACGAACCGGAGTTGCGGCATGATCCCTCGACGAACGACCTGATCCGTCGCTTCCGTGCGTGGCAGGCGTGAGCCGAGGACCGTGCGCCGTTGGCTTCCGGCGGCAGGCAGGGTAGGTTGTCCCATGAGAAGGAGCAGAGGCATGATGAATCGACGGCGGACAGGTTGGGCGGCGGCGTTGGTCGCCGCGGCATCGTGGGCGATGGCGGCAGAGGAATTTCCCCGCGACACATGGAAGGACGAACCCAGTCCGCTGGCCAGTTCGTTTGCCATTCCCGGTGGCTCGGTAAACATCTACGCGCACCAGTATCCACAGAGTTTCAATTACTACCTCGACAACAACGTGTTGAGCGGGGAATTGTTCGGGAACATGTTCGAATCCCTGCTCGGCATCGACGGCATGACCGCCGAGTATGTGCCCGGCCTGGCCGAACGCTGGACGATCTCCGAGGACAAGCGCACCATCACCTTCACCCTCGATGAACGCGCCCGGTGGAGTGACGGGACGCCGGTGACCGCCCATGACGTCGTATTTACCTTTACGACCGTGCTGGACCCGAAAAACCTGACCGGTCCACACAAGGTTGGTCTCGACAACTTCGAACCCCCGGTCGCTGTCGATGAGCGCACCGTCCGGTTTACCGCCAAGGAGGTGCACTGGCGCAACCTGGGGACCGCGGGCGGCTTGCTGATCCTCCCCAAACACGAGATGGAGGGGAAGGACTTCAACCGGATCCTGTTCTCGTTCCCGGTGGTTTCCGGTCCGTACCGCATCGGTGAGGTGAAAGAGGGTCGTTTCGTGTCGATGGAGCGCCGCGATGATTGGTGGGCCCGGGAACTTCCGCGCAACCAGCATACCGCCAATTTCCAGACGCTGGTCTACCGGTTTTTCGCCGACGCCGAAAATGCCTTCGAGAGTTTCCGGCGCGGACTGCTCGACGTGTTTCCCGTTTATGTCGCCCGCATCTGGGTCAACGAATCGTCGGGCGACCGCTTCGACCGCAACTGGATCGTGAAGCAGAAGGTGTACAACTACA
>CALBHI010000292.1 GCA_937894535.1 uncultured Verrucomicrobiota bacterium | reverse complement strand
TCACCGGGATTCTGGTCGCCGCCGCACTGGCCGGACGCTGGGACGAAGCCCGCCGTATCCACTACCAGTACTACCGCGTCTTCAACGACCTGTTCCTCGAAACCAATCCCGTCCCGGTGAAGGCCGCGCTGGCCATGATGGGCCGCATCGAGGAAATGTACCGCCTGCCGCTCTGCGAGATGACCGAGGCGAACCGCAACAAACTCAAGCAGACCCTCGCCGCCGCGGGAATCATTTGATTTGCGATTTTAGATTTGCGATTTGCGAATGGTGGCGATTATTCCTGAATAGTTTGTTTTTTGTCATTTCCTGAGGTGACCCGTGACTGATCATACTGCAATCGCCCATCCCACCCGCGTCGCCATCCTCGGCGCCGGCGGCCGCATGGGCAAGACCCTGATCCGCTGCCTGACCGGCGGTGCGGTGCCGGGTCTGAAGCTGACCGGCGCGGTGGATCTCTGGGACCACCCGGATTTGAACAAGGACGTCGCCCCCGGCGTGCGCCTGTCCTCGAACCTTGCCGACGTCGCCCCCGAGTGCGATGTCGTGATCGACTTCACCTCGCATCAGGGAACCTCCGGCAATGCCGAACGCCTCGCCACCTGGGGCAAGGCCTGGGTGATCGGCACGACCGGCCTGACTGCCGAGCAACGCGCCCCGATCGAAGCCGCCGCCCGGAAGATCCCCGTCGTCATGGCCCCGAACATGAGCCTCGGCGTGAACCTGCTCTTCGTGCTGCTCGAGGAAGCCGCCCGCGCCCTGAAGGACAAGGGGTATGATGTGGAAATCGTCGAACGCCACCACCGTTTAAAGAAGGACGCCCCCAGTGGCACCGCCCTCGGGCTTGGCCAGGCCGTGGCCAAGGGCCTCGACTGGAACCTCGACGAGGTGGCCAAACACGGCCGCGAAGGCATCAGCAAGGACATCCGCCCCGACCGGGAAATCGGCTTCCACGCGGTGCGCGGCGGCGACTTCATCGGCGACCATACCGTGATCTTCGCCACCACCGGCGAAAGCGTGGAGTTCTCCCACCGCGCCACCACCCGCGACACCTTCGCCATCGGCGCCTTGCGCGCCGCCGCCTGGGTCGCCGGACAGAAACCCGGCCTGTATTCGATGAAAGACGTGCTCGGCCTGTGACCACACCGCCCGCCATGGAGGTCGGCCTTGGTCTCGGTTCCAACCAGGGCGACCGCATTGCCCACTTCAAGGAAGCCAAGGCCCGTGTCCTCGCCATCCCCGGCCTCCAGCCGCTGGCCCAAAGTTCGCTGTACGAAACCGAACCGGTTGGCGTGAAGCCCGAATACCAGCACCTGAAGTTCATCAACGCCGTGCTGGTCGTCCGCTGCACCATCCCGCTCGAGGCCCTCCACCCGCAGTTGCTCGCCATCGAAGCCGCCATCGGCCGCAACCGCACCGCCGACAAGTTCGCCCCGCGCCCGCTCGACATCGACATCCTGTATGCCGATGACCGGGTGATGGCCACCGACACCCTAAAGCTCCCGCATCCCCAGTGCCTCAAGCGCCGTTTTGTCCTCGAGCCACTCGCCGAGATCAACCCCGCGCTTGTGCTTGCCGGCACCGGCCGCACCGTGCGCGACCTCCTCGCCGCCTTGCCCAATGCGGAGCCGGTGGTCAAATTGGCCGAGGTCTGGTAGGGTGGTCGGGTGTCGGGTTTCAGGTGTCAGAAGGAACATGCTCGAAACATTTCTTCCCTGACACCTGAAACCCGACCCCTGAAACCTGACTTATGACGACGACCACCAAATGGACCGCGCCGAAGATCCGCGGACTGAAGGGCAAGCAAAAGATCGCCATGCTGACTGCGGGCGATACCACCACCGCACGGTTGATCGATGCCGCCGGCATCCCCTGTGTGCTGGTGGGCGACTCGCTCGGCATGACCATGCTCGGCTATGACTCGACCATTCCCGTCACCCTCGACCAAATGCTCCACCACACCGCCGCCGTGGTGCGCGGCGTGCACCATGCCCTGGTCATCACCGACCTCCCCTTCATGTCCTACCAGGCCTCGCTCGAACAGGCGCTGATCAGTGGCGGCCGCGCCCTTAAGGAGGCCGGGGCCGATGCCGTGAAGGTCGAAGGCGGATCGATGCGCGCCGACACCATCCGCGCCCTGACCACCAACGGGATCCCCGTGCTCGGCCACATCGGCATCCTGCCGCAGAGCGTAAAATCCGCCGGAGGCTACAAGGTGCAAGGCAAGACCGATGAAAGTGTGCAGCAGTTGCTCGCCGACGCACGTGCGGTCGCGGACGCCGGGGCGTTCGCGGTGGTGCTGGAGGGCATGCCGTCGGATGTCGCGAAGCAGATCACCGAAGCCGTGGATATTCCCACCATTGGCATCGGGGCCGGCCCGGAATGCGACGGCCAGGTGCTGGTCGTAAACGATGTGCTCGGTCTGACCACCGGCCATGTCCCCAAATTTGCCAAGCGGTACGCCGACCTCGCCGCCGCCATGGCCAACGCCTTCACTGCCTACCGCGGCGATGTTGAGTCCGGCGCCTTCCCCAGCGAGGAATATACCTACCGCCGCGAGAAGCCATGAAGCTGATCCCGCTCGGGGCCAACGGTTATCTGCCGATCCACGGCCGCCACTCGTCATGTTTTCTCGTGCTCACCGAGCACTCGGCCTTCCTGCTCGATGCCGGAACCGGCGCGGCCCGCCTGCACGAACCGGAGATCCGCCACCATCTCGAGGGCCGTACCGACCTGCACGTCCTGCTCTCCCACTACCACGTCGACCATACTGCCGGCCTCTACTATGCCTTCACCGCCTGGCGGCACGGAACCCTGCACCTCCATGCCCCGGTGGCACCGTTCATCGACTGCGATCCCGTCGAAGCGATCGGCCGCTACTTCGCCCCGCCGCTGAACTCCTACCGGCTTTCCGATTCCACCATCCGGATCCACCCCGTTCGTGAACCCACCCTCGATATCGCCGGTCACCGCATCGCGGTATGGCCCCAGCGCCATCCCGGCGGATCCGTCGGCTACCGCATCGACGACACCCTCGCCTACATCACCGACACCGTCGTCCTGATGGAAAACGTTCCGCACGCCGCCGGCGTCGACCTGTTGCTGCACGAAATGTGGCTCAACGAAGCCGATGCCGCCGCCGACGAAAAGGAAAACCAGCGCCACGCCTGCTTCGGTCCGGTCGCCGCCTTCGTCAAGGCCGCCCAGCCCCGCCGCGTCATGCCCTGTCACCTTTATCCGCATTACACCGACGCCGACATCGCCGCGATGACCCGTGCCCTCGAAAGCCACGCCGGTGTTCCCGCCGACTTCCCCGTCGAAGGCTGCGTCTACACCATCGGTGCATGATCCAAACGGCCTTTTCCTCCCGGTGGGGCGGCTAGCCCCGCCGGCACGAACCCGTTTTTTCCGTCCGATTCCCGCCTTGTCCGTCACCCTGTAACCGCCTACGATGGTAACGGCGAAATAACCGATAAAGGGAATCGCACCGTATGATCTCGATCAACACGCTCGCTGCCGACAACCTCCGTTACCTCGAACAGGCTGTCCATCTCCTCGCCTCGCTGTCCGACGAAATCTACGCCGCACCCGCCCCCCACAACCTCGGCAGCTCGGTCGGCGCCCACCTCCGCCACTGCCTCGACCACTACGACAGCTTCCTGGCCGGACTCTCCGCCGGGCGGATCGACTACGATGCCCGCCGCCGCGATCTCCGCCTCGAGCAGGAACGCACCGCCGGTCTCGACAAGCTGAACCAGTTGATCGCCGGATTGCGTACGGTGATGAACCAGGCCGATGCCCGCGTGGTGGTGAAGATGGATTGCGGCGATAACGAAGACCAAGGCTCCTGGTGGACCGACTCCAGCCTGCGCCGCGAATTGCAGTTCCTGATCAGCCACACCGTGCACCATTACGCCATCATCAAGATGGTCCTGACCGCCCGCGGCCTCGCCGTTGGCCCCGACTTCGGCATCGCCCCCTCGACGTTGCGTTACCATCAGGGTGCCACGGCATGTGCACACTGACCTGGTGCGTGGGCTCCGAGGAGGTCCGCCTGTTCTTCAACCGCGATGAACAGCGTGCCCGTCCACCCGCCCAACCACCGTCCATCCACCACCACAACGGGGTGCGCTTTCTCGCTCCGCTTGATCCGCAAGCTGGCGGCACCTGGCTCTCCGTGAATGAACATGGCGTCGCGGTGGCCATCCTGAACTGGTACGACGCCGCCCCCGCCAGCGCCGCCCCCGCCTCCGCAACCCACCACCGAAGCCGCGGCCTGCTCGTCATGGACCTCGCCGCCAGCCTTGATCGCGCCGGCTCGCTGCTGGCCCGCCTGTTTGGCCAGGATCTCACCCGGTACCGGCCCTTCATCCTGGTCGGTCTCGATGCCCATGGCCAGGGCGCGGTCTGCCGCTGGGATGGTCTCCAACTCTCCGCCGGCGCGCTCCATCCCGGCGACTGCCCGCTGACCACCTCCTCCTTCGATA
>CALBHI010000291.1 GCA_937894535.1 uncultured Verrucomicrobiota bacterium | reverse complement strand
GACGTTTGTTTGATTTGATGCGGGTCATCCCGATATCCACCGACGACGGGCCCAAAGCGATGCTCCGCTCGTTGCATGATGCGCGAAAGGCGATGGATGAAGGCTACTTGGTATGCATCTTCGCCGAGGGGGCTTTGACCCGCAATGGTCAAATGCAGGCCTTCCTGCCCGGATTCGAGCGGATGATGAAAGGGGCCCCATACCCGATCATCCCTGTGCACCTCGGCGGGGTATGGGGCAGCCGGTTCAGCCATTTTCGTACGATCATCCGCGGCGACAAACCACCCCTGCGCTGGCGCTACCCGGTCACGTTGACGGTAGGAGCCGCGCTTCCTCCGGATGCCCGAACGTGGCAGGTATATCGGGCCGTACAGGAGTTGGGCGCACAGCACTTCGACACCCGTCGCGGTCCTGCCCGCTCGGTCGCCGCCCGGTTTATCTCCAGCGCCCGCCGTTACCGCCGTGCTCCCGCGGTTTCCGATACCACAGGAAAATCGCTGAGCCATGGTCGACTTCTGATCGCCAGCCTCGCGGCCGCGCGCCTCTTTCGCCGGAAACTGGAACGGCAACCACGCGTCGGGGTCATCCTTCCTCCGTCCGTCGGCGGCGTCCTCGTGAACCTCGGCCTGATCCTGGCCGGAAAGGTGCCGGTCAACCTGAACTTCACCGCATCGCCGGATGCGCTTCGCTCCGCCATGGATCAAGCCGGAATTGAAACCGTCATCACCGCCCGCAAAGTGCGGGAGAAGCTGAGCGATGTACCATGGCCTGCGTCGGTCCTGTATGCCGATGAACTTCCGGCACTGATCAGCGGAACGGATCGCTTGCTGGCCGCTGTATCCGCGCTCCTGGTTCCCTCGGCCTGGTTGGCCCCGCGGCTGGTTGCAGGCGGAGACGATGCCCTGACCATCATGTTCTCGTCGGGGACCACCGGTGAACCCAAGGGCGTCGTGCTCAGCCACCATAACATCCTTTCCAATGTGGAAGCTCTTACCGAAGTCTTCCGTCCTGACCCGGACCTTCACCTCTGCGCCACCTTGCCACTGTTCCATTCCTTCGGCTTCACCGCCGGCATCTGCTTCCCGATGCTGTGCGGCCTGCGTGCCAGTTACCACACCTCGCCGCTCGACGCCGGCCAGGTGGTCGAGTTGATCCATCGAGGAAACTGCAACGTGCTGTTCTCCACGCCCAGCTTCCTTGGCTCGTACATGCGCAAAGCGGATCCACACCACTTCGCGTCGTTGCGGTTCATCCTGGTCGGGGCGGAAAAACTTTCCCGCCAACTCGCCGATGCCTTTCACCAGAAGTTCGGAATCAGGCCTCTGGAAGGGTATGGCACAACGGAAATGGCCCCGGTGGTGGCGCTCAACCTGCCGGATCTTCCCGGGACAAGGCAACTCGGGCAAAAGGAGGGCAGCATCGGACGCCCACTGCCCGGGATTGCCGCAACGGTGGTTCATCCTGAATCCGGCGAGGTTCTTCCACCCGACCAGGCCGGCATGCTGTTGGTCAAGGGTCCGAACCGGATGACCGGTTACCTGAACCGGGAGGATCTCACGGCTAAAGCCTTCCGTGGAGCCTGGTATGTCACCGGGGATATCGCAAAAATTGACGAGGATGGATTCATCTTCATCACCGACCGGCTATTCCGGTTTTCCAAGATCGGCGGCGAGATGGTTCCGCACATCGCCATCGAGGAGGTGGTGGCGGAGGCCCTCAAGCTCGCCGAGCTGGCCGTGGCCGTCACTTCCGTTCCCGATGAACGAAAAGGCGAGCGTCTGGCCCTGTTGTATACCGCAGCCATTCCGGATCCGGGTGCCATCAAAAAGGCACTGGATCAATCCAGCCTTCCCAACTTGTGGAAACCGGCGGAATCCATGTTTATTAAAGTGGACGAACTTCCCCTGACCGCCACCGGCAAGGTGGATGTGGCCAAATTGCGGCAAGTCGCCCGCAGCATCATCACCCCACCGGTATAAAGATAAACGCGAGGCCACCGTAGCGACCTCGCGTCAATTGGCTGCTAACGCAGCCTGCGGACAACAGCGTGATTATTCGGTGAAACGGTAACCGACACCGCGAACCGTCTCGACATGCTCGCCAGCTGCACCCAGCTTTTTGCGCAAGCCGGTCACCTGGACATCAACGGCACGTTCGGTGCAGTTGTAATCGTTTCCGTGGACGGCATGGATGATCTGGTCGCGCGAGAACACCCAGCCGGGTTTGGTCGCCAAGGTCTGCAGGATGCGGAACTCGCTGAAGGTCAGAACAACCAGCTTGCCGTTAACGCGCACTTCGTGGCGGCCGGGAATGATCTCAATGTTTTTCACCCGGATCGTGGGTTGATCGTGACCGACCGAGGCGTCGTGCGATTCGAACCGGCTGGTCACTTCAACCGGCTTGCGCGAAACGTTGGCCGATGATCCTGCGGCACGATCGGCCCTCTTGAGGATGAAAACCGGGGAGGGCATCATGCCCTGATCGTCCTGCAGGAGCTGGCACACAGCCGCCGCCTTGTGCGCCGGAATGACCATCCCCATCACAAAACACTCGATATCGCCACTGTCCGACAGATTGCGCATCAGGAACGCATCCTGCGTTGCGGCCACGTGGTAAACCCCCTCGGAGGGAAGTGACTCGCTTCCAGCGGCACGGGAGGCCGTCAGGGCATTCAATTCGCGAACTTTTTCTTTGGTCATGATCATGGTATTTATCCTTCGTTGTTAAAACGTTGGATAAGCAAAAGCCATGCCAAGATGAAAATCAGCGTATGTTCACGTTGCGTTAACCTCGAAAAACCAAGCTGTTACGTTACAGTTTATAAGGTAGACGCAAAATGTAACGAATGACGCAGCATGCAACATTATTGTAGCATACGCCTCCTGCGAATACAGGAATGTCGTTACTGGAGGCGATGGAATCCATGAGCTTGGTCGATCAGCTCGCCCAAGGTGGCTGGGGCGCCGGGGCGCTTCATGCCGACCAGGAAGATTTCGACCACATACGCGGCATCGCTCATGCCGCGATGGAATCCGTCGCCGGAGATGCCCAGGTACTCGGAAAGCGCGGATAAATTGTGGGCGGGGGCATCGGGAAACCATGCGCGGAACAGGGGTAGGGTATCAACGACGATGAGATCGGGCAGCGGTTGTCCATTCCGCTTGATTTCGGCCGAGAAGAAATTCACATCAAACCGGGCGTTGTGCGCCAGCAGGACAGCATCGCCGACGAAGGCGAGAATTTCTGGATAAACGGTGCGGAAGATCCGTTCGCGCTTAACCATGTCATGGGTAATGCCATGCACTTTTTTCGCACCTGCTTGAATGCGGCGACGCGGATTGATCAGCCAGCTTTTTGCCTCCTGAACACCCTGCAGGTCGAAACGGATGGCGCCATACTCGAGGATACGTTCGGTCGCGGGGTTCAATCCGGTTGTTTCGGTATCAAAGGAAACAAAGGTGACATCCGCCATGGCATGATCGCGCGGTATATCGCGAGACGCCACCGCATCCAGTTGCACCAGCACCCCGGCCATGAGTACGACCAACCAATGTGTTAGCTTCATGCTAGCAAATGATTAGTGAAACAATCTTTTTGTCAAATCGAAACGATTCGTTCTCGGCCGGTGTAGTTGGTTCGTCTAGCGTCACTTGGACACGGAACAGGTTCCGGGAACACCCAGCTTGCGCAAGATGATTTCAGCCGGACAGAAGCCCGTCAGGGCGGATTGGATCAGGTTGACACCGACAAACACCCCCAGCCACAACCAGGCAGCGGTTGCCGTGTAGTGGGCGAGACCGATGCTGGTGAGAACGAGGGTTCCGGCGAGGATACGAATGGCTTTTTCAGTATTCATGGTGTTGGTTTCCTTAGGGGTTTCGGGCGATGAGCAGACCGAGCAGGGTATACAGGGCGATGGCCACGTAGGGATTTCCGGTCAAAGGACAGGCTCCGGTGCGACATCCGATGAAGCGGTAAATGCCATAGCCAACCAAGGCCCCAATCAATCCACCGATCACCATGCGCAGGGTCATGCGGCACGCTCCTTGTCGCCATAGAGCATCACATAGGCAACCGGCACCACGACCAGGGTGAATGCGGTTGAAACGAACAATCCAAACATGATCGACCAGGCAAGGCCGCTGAAAATCGGATCGAGGGTGATCGGCCATGCACCGAGCATCGTGGTGCCCGCGGTCAGCACGATTGGCCGTAACCGGACGGCGCCGGCATCGATGACCGCCTCGCGCAACGGCCGACCCAGTTGGATGTTGGTGCGGATGAAGTCGATGAGGATAATGCCGTTGCGCACGACAATGCCGGCAAGGGCGATCATGCCGATCATGGCGGTAGCGGTGAAGAATACGGGATTCTCAAATCATCCGACCGGGGGGTTTACTAGCAGATTCAGCAGACAGAAAACCGGCATGATGCCGATCATGGTCAGCGGGATGGAAAGAATGATGATCATAGGTAGTGTGTAGGAG
>CALBHI010000290.1 GCA_937894535.1 uncultured Verrucomicrobiota bacterium | reverse complement strand
CGCCGAAGGCATCGGCCTCTGCCGCACGGAGCACATGTTCTTCGAAGGCGAGCGCATCTGGGCCAAGCGCGAGTTCATTCTCGCCGACACCAAGGAAGCCCGCGAAAAGGCGCTGACCAAGCTGCTGCCGTACCAGCGCTCGGACTTCGAGGGCATCTTCAAGGAGATGAACGGCCTGCCGGTGACGGTGCGCTTGCTCGATCCGCCGCTGCATGAGTTCCTCCCGCACGACGATGCCGGTCAGGCCGAAATGGCCCGCCGCCTCAACGTGCCGGTCGAACGCGTGAAGCAGCGCGTGAAGCAGCTCCACGAGATGAACCCGATGCTGGGTCACCGCGGCTGCCGCCTGTCGGTCACCTACCCCGAGCTGATCGTCATGCAGGCCACGGCCATCATCGAGGCCGCCTGCAACGTCGAACGCCTCAAGGTCAAGGTGCTGCCGGAAATCATGGTTCCCCTCGTGGGCACGAAGGCCGAGCTGGACTTCTGCGAGAAGATCATCCGCGAGACCGCCGACAAGATCATCAAGGGCCGCAAGTCCAAGGTGAAGTACATGGTCGGCACGATGATCGAGATCCCGCGCGCCGCGTTGACCGCGGACCAGATCGCCGAGTCGGCCGAGTTCTTCAGCTTCGGCACGAACGACCTGACCCAGATGACCTTCGGCTTCAGCCGCGATGACATCGGCTCCTTCCTGCCCGACTACCTCGAGCAGAAGATCCTGCCGGTCGATCCGTTCCAGAGCCTCGACGCCAGCGGCGTCGGCCAACTCGTGGACATGGCGGTCAAGAAGGGCCGCGCGACCCGTCCGGGCCTGAAGTGCGGCATCTGCGGCGAACACGGTGGCGATCCCGCCTCCGTGAAGTTCTGCGCCAAGGTTGGCCTCGACTACGTCAGCTGCTCGCCGTTCCGCGTGCCGATCGCCCGCCTCGCCGCCGCCCAGGCCGCGATGAAGGGCTAAGCCATCCGCGACAACCTTGTTCGCCACGGGCGCACCGGAAACGGTGCGCCCGTTTTTTTGCGCGCGTGGCCAGAAGCGCGGGAGAAGAAAGCGAAACCACGAATGGACACGAATGAACGCGAATGGATGCGTGGTCATGTTGGAACTGCGGTGCCCTCGCCGCGGAGAGCGGTTCGGCCGGGCTGTCTCGCCGCGACCGCACGATTCCCATTCGTGTTCCTTCGTGTCTATGCGTGGTTGCCCCCTCCCGGTTGTGATTGCTAACCGACAAACATTTTCGTAGTGTTTCAACGTGTTTGCACAACAGGTGTCCATATCCGGCAACAGAAGGAGTTTCCCGATGAAATCATGGATGGCGATTCTGGTGGCGATGGGTGTTGGTGTGGTGTCTGCGTCGGCGCAATTGCCGACCTACGAGGAAGTGTCCCCTGACCTGGGCGTCGAACTTCAGTTCGGCATTCCCGGCGTCGGCGACTACGATTTGTTCGAGTACGGCCTGACCGCCGAACTCCAGTTCCGCGACATGGTCAGCGCCCCGTGGGGTTACCTGTTGGCCATCGGTTATGGCGAGTGGGCATCGGATAGCGGTGCAAAAAGCCCCGGGTCGAACCTGTACGACTTCGACGGCAACATGGAAGTGATTCCGTTCGGCGGCTCGGTGTTGTTCCAGGCGTACGAGTCGGATGACTGGAACATCATCCTCGACGCCGGTGTCCGCTACCTGAGCACGGTGTCGAAGATCACCGCGCGCAACAGCGATTCCTCCCCCGACCAGCGGTTTGAGATCGATGCCGACGACGGCATCGTGTACCGCTTCGGCGTCAACGCCGATTACGCGATCAGCCCGGACTTCATCTGGTCCACCGGCCTCGCGTACCAGGGCGACATCGAGAAGGCCGACATCTCCACCTCGCTTGGCCCCGCCCGCGACCTGGTGATGGAAGCCTTTATCGTCTCGACCGCCCTGCGTTTGCCGTTCTAATCGAAACGGCGACGCGCATGCTGATAGCCGATACCCACGTTCATGCGTACCCCGGGTACGCCATGGACGTGTGGTGGTCGAGCGCCTTCACCCACCTGCGCGCCCTCGCTCCGGCCGGTACATCCGCCGAACTCGGCCTACTGCTGACGGAGCGCCACGACTGTTCGTTTTTTGCCGATCTGGTGGCCCGCCGCACCGAACTCCCGGCCGGATACACGTGGGAGCCCGGTCCCGAACCCGGCGCCGTGGCGGTCCGCCGCACGGCCGATCCGTCTGCCCGGTTGTGGTTGTTTGCCGGCCGCCAGGTGGTGACCCGCGAAGGCGTCGAGGTACTGGCCTTGCTGACCCCGGACCTCTTTCCCGCCCGCCACCCCGCGGACGAGACCCTCGCCGCGATCCGGAGATCCGGCGGGTTGCCGGTGCTGCCGTGGTCGCCCGGCAAATGGCTGGGCCGGCGCGGTGCGGTGGTGCGCGGGTTGATCGAAGCGGCCTCGTCCGCGCCGCTCGCACTGGGCGACACCACGTTGCGCCCATACGGGCTTCCGGCCTCCCCGCTGATCCGGCTCGGCCGTCGCCGCAAGCTGCCGGTGCTCGCCGGTTCCGATCCGCTGCCGTTTCCCGAGGACGCCGCTTCGGTCGGCCGCTACGCGGTACGGGTCGCCGCGTTTGATCCCGCGTGTCCGGTACTCTCGCTGCGCGCCGCGCTGGGCGCACGTCTGTTCTCCATCGCCGGCCGCCGCGATGCACCGCCCCGCATGCTCCGGCGTTGGTTGGCCAACCAGCGGGCGCGCAAGGGGGGTGCGGCATGACCCCGCGCCGTCCCCGCGTGCTGCTGGTTACGTCCTTGCCGTTTTTCCAATGGCGCGGCTCGCCGATCCGGCTTGGCTTCGACATCCAGGCGCTGGTCGCCTGCGGGTTCGAGGTCGATGTGCTCACCGTGCCGATCGGCGAAGGCCGCGAGGTGGAAGGCGCGACCATCCACCGCGTCGGCAATCCGATGCGGATCGAGCGGTATCCGATCGGTCCGTCCCTGCCGAAACTCGTCTTTGATCTGCAGTTGCTGTTCGCCGCGATCGGCATGGCCCGGCGTTACCGCTACGAGGTGGTTCACGGGATCGAGGACACCGGCATCGTCGCCTGGGCGGCCGCGCGGTGCTGCGGAGCACGGTTGGTGTTCGAGAAGCATTCCGATCCCGCCTCGTACAAAAAGGCGTGGTTGCGCAACCTTGTCATGGCCGGCTACCGCGCGGTCGAGCACTGGGTGATGCGCCGGGCCGATGCGATCATCGCCACCGGCGAAGGGCTCGCCGAGCAGGCGCGCGCCGCTACGCCGGGT
>CALBHI010000289.1 GCA_937894535.1 uncultured Verrucomicrobiota bacterium | reverse complement strand
CGCCGCGGTAGTCCTTCCACGCCTCGCTCGACAGCTCGCAGACATAGGCCTTGCCGCGGCGGATCAGGTCCTCGGCGACCTGGAACATGCGCTCGAAATAATCGGCGGAAAAATAGAAGTGGTCACCCCAATCGAACCCGAGCCAGCGCACGTCGTTCATGATCGACTCGACGTACTCCATGTTCTCCTTGCTCGGGTTCGTGTCGTCCATGCGCAGGTGGCAACGGCCGCCGAATTCCTTGGCCATGCCGAAATCGAGGCAGATCGCCTTGGCGTGGCCGATGTGCAGGTAGCCGTTCGGCTCGGGCGGGAAGCGGGTGACCACCTGGCCACCGGCTTTTCCGGCGGCGACGTCGGCGGCGATGAGGTCGCGGATGAAGTGCGACGGCTTTTCGGGGGCTGCTTCCTGATCGTTCATGGGATGTTCCTAAAAGCCGCTACAATTAGCGCAGGAACGGCGAAAAACAAGGAGGAAAGCGGGAGGGAGGGAAGAGACGGATGATGGTTAATGGTCTATGGTTGATGGGAAGAGATGGTTGTTCGCCGGAGTGAGATGGCGATGCCAGGTAGGAATTATGGACGGCGGGCGCGGGCGGCGGTCTGGACCTCGGCGTTGTGGAGGCGGATCGCTTGCTCGAACTCGTCGTCCGGGGCACCGTCGGCGAGGGCGAGGCGGAGTTGCGCTTCGGTGAGACGGATCAGGTCGGTGGACCGGACCGGATCGGCGGCCGCTTCGGTGCGGAACTCCGGCGACATCCAATGCAACAGGGTCAGGTCGGGATCGTACCCGAGGTCGGCCACCGCACGGCGAAACCCGTCGGCCGTGACCTCGTAAAACGAACGGCCGTCCAGTTTGCCCTGCAACTTCAGCATGGCCCGGCTGTTCGCCTCCTGAAATGCCTCCAAGGTCGGGGCATCGAGCGGCATCACGCCGCGCGGACGCAACCACCAGACCGCGCCGGCCACGAGGACCAGCGCGGCGAGGCCGAGCGCAACGGTGCGGGTACGCGGCGTCACGGCAGGAACACCCGGGCGCGGTAGTGGCCGCCGGAACCGTTGTTGGTGACGTTGAGCATGACGGCTCCGCCGTTCGTCGCGCCGGGCACGTTCAGGCCGAGCGGCGTCCAGGTGTCGCCCATCAGGTCGGCGTTGTACGAGAGGTCATAGAGGCGGCTGTTGGTGGTCGGGGCCTGGATCATCACGGTCACGACCACGCCGGTGGCGGGGGTGGTGTCGGGCGCGCCGACGCGGCCGAAGAACGAGGCGCTGTTGGTCGGGTTTGAATCGGCGATGTATTCGTCGAGGTTGCTCGCGCCGTCGCCATCCATGTCCTCGTTGTCGCCGGAATTCGGGCCGACGAGGTTGTACTGGGCGCGCCAGGCCGGCGGGATCTGGCCTTCGCCGCCGCGCACGACCGAAACCACGGCGCTGGTCGCGCCGCCCGCGGTGCCGCTGAGGGCGAGGTTGTTGAAGAAGAAGTCGTAGTCGGAGCCGGAACCGGCGTTGAAGTTCCAGGCGCGGAAGAGACGGATATTCGTGTCTTCGGCGGAGATCAGGTTGCCGGTGTTGGTGCGGGTGTTGCCGCCCAAGGGGGTGATCAAGGCCCGGTAGGTATTCGAACTGGTCAGGGTGAACGACACATCGATGCCGCCGCTGGTCCAGCCGACATCGGTGGTACCGCCGCTGATGCTGTAATAGGTGTCGCCACCGTTAAAGAAGAACTCCCAGAGGGTGACGCCGTTGGCGTTCTGCAAGGCCACGCCGGTGCCGGCACCCGCGTCGAGGAATCCGTTGTCCATGCTGACCGAAACGGTCTGGCCGACCGCGAGGGTGTTGGTCAGTTGCCGTTTGGCTTCGGACAGGTTGCCCTGGTTGGCGTAGAGGCCCCAGGCGGGGCGGCCGATATTCACGGCCGCGACGTCAGCCATGAAGCGGCCGTTGCGGTTCGGGTCGGTCGAACTGGTGTAGATCACCCACGGGCCCCAGCCAAAGCCGCCGTTGTCGTTGGTGGCCCAGCCATCGGCATAAGCCGCGTTGGTGCCGCTGTCGCGGGCGAGCACGGCGGAGCCGGCATTGGTGGCGGTGACGGTGATCAGGTTCGTGCCGGCGGCGAGCGCGACGTCGGGGATGGACCAGTAGAAGGCGATCGGGGCCGATCCGGACGCGCCGGTCAGGCTGTTGCTCCAGCGGAGTCCGGTCCATTCGAGTGCGTTGGCGACGCCCTGCACGGTGATGTTGGAAACGCTACTGGCGACGACCGTGCCGTTGGCGGGGTTGGTCACGACGAGGGCGGGCGGGACCGCCTCGTTTTCCTGGATGGTGACGGTGGTAACAGAAGGCGTGCCGAGCACCGCGCCGACCGGGTTGCTCACCTGGATGGTAAAGGTCTCGTTGCCTTCGTAGATCGCGTCGTCGGACAGCACGACATCGATGTACTTCGCGGCGAGGTCGCCGGCCGTCCACGACAGCGTGCCGTTGGTGGCGACATAGTCTGCGCCGGCGGTGGCGGTGCCGTTCGCGGTGGCGAAGGCGACGTTTACCGAACCGGTCGCGCTGCCCACGCGGGTCACGTAGGCGCGGAGGAAGGCACTGTTCTCGGGCAGCGCGTAGGTCGGCCACTCGAACTGCAGCGAATCCTCGACATCGGCGAAGGTCACGCGGATCGCCGCCTCGGTGCCGGTGTCGGGCAGTTTCACCCCGATGCGGCCGTCGGCCATCCGCCAGCCTTGCGGGCCGTCGTCGAAGTTCGCCAGCTGCGGCAGGGCGGCCCCGTTCAGCCGTACGCTCTTCACCACGTTCGTGCCGGGGTTGTAGCAATACACATAGAAGTCGCGGGTGCCGGTGTTGTAGGTGCCCTGCTTGGCCTCGATGGTAAAGTCCCAGAAGGCGGCGGTGCGGTTGCTGACCATGCGGCGCTTGGAATAGCCGTTGCCCTGGTAGTTCCAAGTCTCGCCGTCGTCCTCGAACAGGGTGAACTCGCTCTGGCCGTCGGGCCAGCAGTTGATGTCCATCCACGGGGCCTTGAACTGGTTGGCGTACTGCATCGAAGGGCCCATCGGAATGATCGCGCCGGAGCGGACGAACAGCGGGAGGGTGCCGAGCGGGGCATTGACGGTGACGGTCTGGCCGCCCTCGTGGCGTGCGTTGTTGTGCCAGTAGTACCAGTGGATGCCTTCCTTGAAGGGGAGATAGACCTGGCGGGTGCTGGCGCCTTGGGCGTAAACCGGGGCGGCGAGGATGTAGTCGCCGACGAGGAAATTGTAATCGCTCTGCTCTCCGTGGGTGTTCGCGTCGGTGTAGTAGTCGAAGGCCGGCGGCACGTTCATCGGCTCGCCGGTGATCGTGGACTCATAGGCCAGGGTGTAGAAGTAAGGCATCAGGCGGTAGCGGAACTTGATCAGTTCGCGCTGCATGCTGCGGAACGGTTCATCGAAGCGCCAGGGTTCGCGGTTGGCGGCGCTCTTGTCGCAGTGGTTGCGGAAGAACGGGGTCAGGCAGTTGGCCTCGGTGGAGCGGACCATCAGCTCCGGGGAGGCGGTGCCGGCGAAACCGCCGACGTCGTTGCCGTACCAGGCCGCCCCGGCGATCATCGCACCCATGCCGAAACGGATGGTGGCGCGGTGGTAAAACCAGTCGGCGCGGGTGTCGCCGCTCCAGCTCACGCCGAAACGCTGCAGGCCCGCATTGCCCGAGCGGCTGAGCACGAAGGGACGTTTGTTCGGCGCGCGGTCGAGCATCGCGTTGTAGCTCTGGCGAGCGCAGCGCAGGCCGAAGTAGTTGCGTTCGTTCGACCAGAAACGGCGGGAGTCGGTGTTCGAGGTGCCGAACTGGCCGTCCACCCAAAGCAGCGCGTTGTGCGGGATCTGGTCGCCGCCCTCGGGTTCGGTCAGGTCGTTCCAGATGCCGTCCATGGGAACCTGGTGGAACCAGTTGGTGATCTTGCGGGCCCACCACTCGTTCATCGGCGTGCTGGAATAGTCGAACCAGGAGACATTGCCGACGTAGATGCCGCGGGTGACGGTGTTGCCGGCGTTGTCCTTGATGAAGTGCAGGTTGTTGTTCGCCTCGGTATGGAGGACATCGCCGGGGATGAGCCAGGGCTCGATCAGCGGGACGACCTTGACGCCGCGGGTCTGGCAGTAGGTGATCATCGAGGCGGGATTGGGGAACTTGGAGTTAAAGGTCAACTGGCGCAACTGACCGTCGCCGATGTTGCCGTCGGCGTTGGCATCCATGTAGTCGATGTCGAGGTACACGGCATCGAGCGGAATATCCGTGGCGGTGGCTTCGTTGGCGATGTATTCAACCCAGTTCTGGTTGTCGTAGCTGAACCGGGAGAGGTGGTGGCCGATGCCCCACTTGGGCAGGAAGGTCGGGCGGCCGGTGAGTTCGGAAAAGCGGTCGATCACCTTCGGGAAACTGTGCGCGGAGGAACCGCCGAAGAAGAAATAGTCGAGGCGTCCATCGCCCATCTGGAACGAATAGCGGTCACCGGTCTCGGTGCCGAACTTGAAGAGCGGACGGCAAGGGTTGTTCAGGAACACGCCGTACACGAAGGCCGGGTTTCCGCCGGATGCCGGTTGCATGCCGTAGTAGAACGGGATCATCATGTAGGTCGGGTTGGTGAACTCGCCCCAGTTGTAGGTGGCGGTGTTCCAGATATCCAACTCGCGTCCGCGGCGGTTCATGGGTCCGCCGTATTCGCCGAGGCCGAAGATCGCCTGGTTGGCCGGGAAGATCTTCCGGTTCTTGAGCTTCGACGATCCGGTGCCGCGCTGCCCGGTGTAGTTGTAGTCGGCATCGCGTTCGGTGAAGTCGTCCTGCAGCAGGTAAAAGCCACCCTTCGATTTGAAGTGCACTTTATACGGGGACTTAACGATCTCGACATCGAGCTGGGTGGTGGCGATGACGTAGGTCGAACCCAGGTCGGACAGCGACGAGGCGGTGCTGCTCCAATTGGTCAGCGGCTTGGCGATCATCGGCTGCGCGGTGTCAAACGGACCGGCCCAGTGGTAATTCACGCGGATCACGTCCGGGGCGTAGACGGTGATTTCCGACGAACCGCCGCCGCTCAGGGCAAACGAGTAGGTCAGGTTGCCGTTGGCGGAATTGGTGGTGATGCTGACCCCGGTTACGTTGCCGGCATTGACCACGGCGGCCCGGACCTCGGCCAAACTCCAGCACGACAAGAAGATGCACAAAAGCGGTTTAACGATGCGACCCGTGAAAACACCCATAACCACGACCTCTTTCTGCTCGCCAGCGCGATTCCATCGGCGTTTCCACCCGCCCTGTGCGGAGTTACGTAAAGCACCGTCCGCTAAACATAATCCAAACAGGCGCGCTTGTTAAACGTTTTAATTCGCCGGGGGAGGCGGGGTGTCGGACAGGGGTGCGGCGGCGATTTCCTCGACGATGGCGTCGAGGGAGCGGGTGACGTCCCACCCGGGAAAGTGGGATCGGAGTTTGGCGAGGTTGGTGATGTAGCAGATGTGGTCGCCGGCGCGCGGAGTGTCGATGTACTCGGTGGCGAGGGTGCGACCGGTGGCGGCCTCGGCGCGGGTGATCGCCTCAAGCAGGGAGACACTGTTGGCCCGTCCACCGCCGAGGTTGTAGACCTCGCCGACGCGCGGAGCTTCCACGTAATGAGCGAACAGGCTGGCCACGTCGGCGGCGTGGATGTTGTCGCGCACCTGCTTGCCTTGGTGGCCGAAGATCCGGTAGCGGCGGCCGGTGCGGCAGCAGGTGACGAGGTAAGCGAGGAATCCGTGCAGCTCCACCGCGGCATGGGCGGGGCCGGTCAGGCAACCGCCACGGAAGCAGGCGGTGCGCAGGCCGAAGTAGCGGCCGTATTCCTGGACAAGGATGTCGGCGGCGAGTTTGCTCGCCCCGAACAGGCTGTGCTTGCTGCGGTCGATGCGCATGGTTTCGTCGATGCCGTCGGCGTAGGCGGGATCGGCGTAATCATAGCGGGTGGGGAGTTCGCGCAGGGCGATCTCGTTCGGGGCGTCGCCGTACACCTTGTTGGTGCTGACATGGGCGAAGGGGGCTTCGGGAGCAGCCTGCCGCACCGCCTCGAGCAGGTTCAGCGTCCCGGTGGCGTTGATGTCGAAGTCCTCGAACGGACGCGAGGCGGCGAGGTCGTGGCTGGGCTGGGCGGCGCAATGGATCACGTAATCGGGGCGCACGGTGGCGACAAGGTCCAGCACCCCGGCGCGGTCGCGGATGTCGAGGTCGTGGTGGCGGAACCGGGGGGCCAACCGGTGAAGGCGGGCGAGGTTGTGGCGGGTGTCACCCTCGGGGCCGAAAAAGGCGCGGCGCTGGTTGTTGTCCACGCCGTGGACCTCCCAGCCGTCACCATCGAACAACGCCACGCAGGCCGAGCCGATCAGGCCACTGCTGCCGGTTACCAGCACCTTCCTCATGCCGCTACTCTGGCGATTTCCACGGCGGAATCAACCGGGAAGCGCGGCCTTCCCCCACCCCGCCGCACAAACCGGGGAAAGCCTGACCGACAACACGCTTGCAGTGACGGTGGTTTTCGCTACATTCGGCCTGTTTTTAACCCACAACCGTTGAGAGGAACGTATGGCAACAGCGAAGAAAGTCGTCGGCAACATGTTGATCGCCCAGAGCGGCGGTCCGACCATGGTCATCAACCAGAGCCTGATCGGCGCGGTCGTCGAGGCGAAGAAGCACAAGGCCCAGATCAAGAAGATCTATGGCTCCCTCCACGGCATCAAGGGCATCCTCGACGAGAACTTCATCGACCTCGCCAAGGAGAGCGCCAAGACCCTCGAAGAAGTCGCCAACACCCCCTCCTCCATGCTCGGCTCGGTTCGCAAGAAGCCGACCCCGGAAGATTGCGTCGCCATCTTCAAGGTCCTGCAGAAGTACAACATCCGCTACTTCTTCTACATCGGCGGCAACGACTCGGCCGAGACCACGCACATCATCAACGAGGAAGCCAAGAAGTATGGCTACCAGATGCAGTGCTACCACATCTGCAAGACGATCGACAACGACCTCAAGGAAAACGACCACACCCCCGGCTTCGGCAGCGGCGCCCGCTTCGTCGCCCAGGCGTTCATGGGTGACAACCTCGACAACCGCGCCCTGCCCGGCGTGAAGATAAACATCATCATGGGCCGCCATGCCGGCTTCCTGACCGCGGCCGCCGCACTGGCCCGCGTGTATCCCGACGACGGACCGCACCTGATCTACCTGCCGGAACGTCCGTTCTCCACCGAGAAGTTCGTCGCCGACGTGCAGGCGGTGGTCAAGAAGTACGGCCGCTGCATGGTCGCGGGGTCGGAGGGCATCTCCGATGAAAACGGCACGCCGGTCGCCGCGAAGTTCATCAAGGAAGTCG
>CALBHI010000288.1 GCA_937894535.1 uncultured Verrucomicrobiota bacterium | reverse complement strand
GGCCAACGACAACCTCAACCGTTCGGCCAAGGACTCCTCGGGCGACCTGTCGAGCTACAGCTTCCACATGGCCGACCAGGGCACCGACAATTTCGACCGCGAATTCGCGGCGAGCCTACTCAACAACGAACACGATGTGCTGTATGAGATCGAAGAGGCCCTTCGCCGCATCGACCAAGGCACCTACGGTATCTGCGAGATGAGCGGCCAGCCGATCGAGCGCGAGCGCCTGAAAGCGCTTCCGTTTGCCCGGTATTCCGTGGCGGTGCAGTCGGAAATGGAACGCGGCAAACCCCGCTTCCGTCCGTTCCGCCGCACCAGCAGCATTCAGGGCCTCGAAGCGACCTGATCCACGAAACACGGCGCGGCATGCTTCCCCTTTTGACGGCGATCGCCATCACGGTCTCGGACCAGTGGACGAAGCATGTTGTGCGCGGTGACTTCTACCTCGGCGAATCGCGCCCGGTCATCGATGGCTTTTTCAACCTGACCTACGTCCGCAACACCGGCGCGGCCTGGGGTATGCTCGGCGACTACACGCATTTCCTCACCGGCCTGTCGATGGTGTTGCTGGTCCTGATGCTGATCTTCCGCCGGTCGTTCCTGAATGACACCTGGCCGCACCGGCTTGCCCTCGGGTTGATGGTGGGTGGCATCGTCGGGAACCTCATGGATCGATTGCGGCAGGGGTGGGTGACCGACTTCTTTGACTTCTACGTAGGCTCGTGGCACTGGCCGTGCTTCAACATTGCCGATGCAGCGATCTGCGTCGGGGTGGGGATTTACATGGTCACCGCCTTCTGTGAGCCGAAGCCCGGTCAGCCCACTGCGCCATCCGTGCCGCCGTCGGCCTGATTGATATCCCATGGCCCGCCTTGCCGCTCAACCCGCTCTGTATCTGGTCGGCCCTACCGCCGTCGGCAAGAGCGATGTCGCCCACGACATCGCTCGCTGCGTCGGGTTGGGGGTCATCTCCGCCGATGCGATGATGGTGTACCGGGGCATGGATGTCGGCACGGCCAAGCCGACCGCCGCCGAACGCTCCGGCATCGCCTACGCCGGACTCGACCTGGTCGCGCCGGATCGCTCGTTCAGCGTCTACGAATACCTAATGGCGGTGAATGCCGAATCGGCCGCGCAGGGACACTGGATGGTTGCGGGCGGTACCGGCCTCTACATCCGGGCCTTGGCCGACGGGCTAAACGACGATCCCGGCAGCGACCCCGAAATCCGTAGCGAAGCCGAAGCGTTGCTGGCCGCGGAAGGCTTCGACGCGTTGAAGGCATGGTGCCGGTTGCGCTTGCCGGATGTGGATGCCCAATTGCCTCCGGGTGATGCGGGCAACCCGCGTCGCTGGATCCGGGCGGTGGAACGCGGCGGATGCCGTCCGGTCCGCCGGGTCGAGGCCCGGCCGGGTTGCTGTATCATGGGGCTGCGCCGCGAACGAGCGGATTTGGAGGCACGTATTGTGCAGCGGGTGGAGGCGATGTACCGGGGTGGCTTGCTGGATGAAGTGGCAACGCTGCGGCGGCGCTATCCGGAATGGTCGCCCACAGCTTCGGCCGCCATCGGGTATGCCGAGGCCTCGGCGGTGCTCGATGGCACGATGCCGGTCGATAGGGCCATCGAGCGCACCGTGATCCGCACCCGCCAATATGCCAAACGCCAGATGACGTGGTTCCGTCACCAGCTTGCCACGACCTGGGTGGATGTCGCGGTTGGTGAATCGACCCGTTCGGTTGCCACACGCGTGGTGAAAGCATGGGAGCATCATGGGCACCTTGATTGAAACCGGTTCCAGTGGCGTCGAGACCGCCTTGCTCATCGGAATCTGCCTGAGCAAATTCGACGATCCGACCGCGCAGGAGTCGCTGCGCGAACTGGCCCAACTATGCGAGACCGCGGGTGCCAAGGTTGTGGACACCCTGGTTTGCCGCATCCATCACCGCAATGCCGGTACCTACATCGGCGAGGGCAAGGCCCAGGAAATTGCCGCGATGGTGGCCGAACGCCGCATCTCCACCGTGGTGTTCGACGAGGAGTTGAGCCCCGCGCAGGGACGCAACCTCGAGGCGATCTTCAAGACCAAGGTCGTCGACCGCACCCAGGTTATCCTCGACATCTTCGCGCAGCATGCACGCACCGCGGAGGGACGGTTGCAGATCGAACTGGCGCAGCTCGAGTACCTGCTGCCGCGCTTGCGGCGGATGTGGACCCATCTGGAACGCCAGCGGGGCGGTATCGGCATGCACGGCCCCGGTGAAAAGCAGCTGGAGATGGACCGGCGTCGCATCGTCGAAAACATCCAGCGACACCGTCGCCATTTGGAGGAAGTGCGCAACCGCCGGTCCGAGCAACGCCGCGGCCGCCGCCGCCACGGCTGGGCGCTGATCTCGCTGGTCGGCTACACCAACGCCGGCAAATCCACCTTGATCAACGCCCTCACCAAAGCCGGGGTGCTGGCCTACGACAAGCTGTTTGCCACGCTGGATCCGACCACCCGTCAGCTCAAGCTGCCCAACAACCAGCTCGCACTGCTGACCGACACCGTCGGCTTCATCCGCAAGCTGCCGCATCACCTGGTCGAGTCATTCAAGGCCACGCTGGAGGAGGTGGTCGAGGCGGACGTGCTTGTGCATGTCATCGATGCCGCGCATCCTCAGGTGTTCCACCAGATCGATGCGGTCGAGTCGGTGTTGAACGACATCGGCGTGCACGACAAGATCATCGTGCCGGCTTTCAACAAGACCGACGATCCCGCCTCGGCCAACAACCTCGTCGCCTTGCGGGCGCGCCTGCCCGGCGCGGTGGAGATCTCCGCATTAACCGGGGCGGGGCTCGATGCCCTGCGCATCCATTTGGCCGATGTGCTGCGCAACCGCAGCGAACGTCAGAGCTTGAGAATTCCCCTCCACGAAGGCAAAGTGCTGGCCATGTTGCAGACCCATGCCGCCATCTATACCAGTGAGTACGTGGACGATGTTGTGCTGATCGACGCCGCGGTGCCATTGACCATGGGCGGGATCACCGCACCGTTTCGCACCGACCGCGTGGCGGAGGCGGGCGGGGGAACCGGTCATGATTGAACCTCTCGACAAGCCGGTGGTCACCCGGATCGTGCAGTACCCGATCAGCGCGCGCCGCATCTGTGACATTCCCGAGGAACAACGGCCTCGTGAAACCTTCGCCCGCGACGGCGCGGAGCAGGTCAACGACCGCGTGTTGCTCGCCATCCTCATCCGCAACGGTGTTCCCGGCCACAGCGCCGTGGATATCGCCGACGAACTGCTCAACCGGTTCGGTTCGCTGCCCGCGCTCGCCCGCGAACCCGTGGAGGAACTGGCCCGCCTGCCCGGCCTTGGTCCGGTCAAGGCGCAAATCCTCAAGGCCGCGCTTGAGTTGGGTCG
>CALBHI010000287.1 GCA_937894535.1 uncultured Verrucomicrobiota bacterium | reverse complement strand
GAAACCTTCGCGGTCTGGCTGACCCCCGGGTTGGACTGGCGCAAGCGGTACCAGGGTTGGGGTGCCTTGAAGAAACTCGAATACGTCGATCACCTGATGACCCAGATCGCCCACAAGCCACCACCGGTGACCGGCGGCCCGCGTTACTTCGCCGCGGCCAAGGTTCGCTCGACGCTGGAAACCTATTACCGTAACAAACGGCGCGTATTCGGCGAAGGCTACATCGGCTTCTACGACCCGCTGCTGCTCAAACTGTTCGCGCCCCAGGCCGGCACCACGCCGGCGGTGCGCGCCGACAAGTTCCTGACCACGCACCGCAAACACCTGGTGAACGCCATTTCCGACTCGGCCCGCCTGCCCAAGTATTCGGTGCAGGAACTCGTCGCCCGCCTGAGCCAGCGCGCCCGCGAGATGAAGCTGTTTGTAAAGGAAGAACCTCACCACGCCCTCTTCACCATCGGCATCAGCCTGACGGCACAGCTGCTGGCCGAACAAACCGATTACCGGTCCACCCGGGAGCATGAACCCGCATGAAACTAGTTGTACTGATCGACCAGGAAACCGTGTTCGCGGAGGATCCGGACTTCACCGGATCGCACCCCGATGTCGTGGCGACCATGGAATTCCACATCATCCGCTCCATCCGCAGCCTCGGCCACGACACCATCATCCTGCCCTTCGGCCCTGACCCGCTGGCCACCGCCCGCGCCCTGCTGGATCACCGCCCCGACCTGGTGTTCAACCTGACCGAACACTACAAAGGCAACCGTCGGCTGGATGCGCACATCGCCGGACTGCTCGAACTGCTCGACATCCCCTTCACCGGATCCGGTGCGGAGGGCCTGCTGCTCTGCCGCGACAAGATCACCGCGAAACGCCTGCTGGGCTACCACCGCATCCGCCTTCCGCATTTCTTTTCCGTACCGCAGAACAGCAGCAAGATCCCGGCGCGCCTGCATTTTCCGATGATGGTCAAACCCGCGCTGGAAGACGGGTCCGACGGCATCAGCCTGGCCTCGATCGTGCGCGATGCCGACGAATTGAAAACGCGTATCGCGATGATCCACGAACGCATGAACCAGCCTGCATTGTGCGAGGAATACATCGAAGGCCGCGAGATCTATGTCGGCATCACCGGCAACGACCGGCTCACCGCCTACCCGGCCCGCGAAATCCGCTTCGGCAAAACCGAGGACGGCGGTCCGCAGATCGCCACCCGCAAGGTGAAGTGGGACGAGGAATACCGGAAGAAGTGGGCGATCGAGTATGTCCACGCCGACCTCCCCGCCCCGCTCGAACGTCTGGTCGCCCGCGCCAGCAAACGCATCTACCGCATCCTGAACATCCGCGACTACGGGCGTATCGACCTGCGCCTGACCGCGGCCGGCGAGGTGGTTTTCATCGAAGCCAACCCGAATCCGAACCTTGCCGCCGACGAGGATCTGGCCGAGGCGGCGAAGAAAGCCGGACTCGACCACGCCGCGTTAATCGACCGGATCATCAAGACCGCATTGCAACGGTCGCGTCGCTGACATGACCGCGCCCGCCCCTACGGATACACCTTCCCGCGGCTCCCTCAGGCTCCGCCGGATCGCCCTCGCCCTCGTCGCACCCGTGGTCGCACTGATCCTGCTCGAAGGCCTGTGCCACCTGACCGGCTGGGGTACCCCGACCCGCTTCCTGCTCGCCGCACACCACGACGGCCAGCCGGTGTGGATCGACAACCAGGTGTTTGGTTACCGGTTCTTTGATCCGGCCGTTTCGCGCGCCCCCGCACCGATCCTCGTCCCGCGCGCCAAGGCGGCCGATGAACTGCGCGTGGTCGTGTTGGGCGAATCCGCGGCGATGGGCGAACCGGAACCGGCCTACGGCCCCGCCCGGCACCTTGAGCTGGTGCTGGCCGCGCGCCATCCTGGCCGCACCGTGCGGGTGATCAATGCCGCGATGACCGCGATCAATTCGCACGTCATCCGCGAAATCGCCCGCGAACTGCCGCGCCTCCAACCGGACATCGTCGTCCTCTACATCGGCAACAACGAAGTGGTCGGACCCTTCGGCCCCGGCACGGTATTCGCCGATCACGCCGCGCCCTGGTGGAACCGCGCCCGCGTGCTGGTATCGCGCCTGCGCCTGGCCGGAGCCTTGCGCGCCGCCGGGCATGCGATTCACGGGGGCGATCGCCGCGTCTGGAAAGGCATGGAGATGTT
>CALBHI010000286.1 GCA_937894535.1 uncultured Verrucomicrobiota bacterium | reverse complement strand
CTCCGCGCGGTTGGCGCGGATCAGCGCCATGATCGATAGAACCGGTGGGGCCAGCACCACAGCAAGGGCGGCAAGGACAAAGATCAACTCCATACCCGGCAGCATGGCACAACCCGGATGGAAATCCAATACCGCTTGCTTACGCCGGAGGGAGCACGTCCGCCAGTGGCTTCGGCAGTTCAGCGCCGTACGGGACCCGGTCCAGCGTGCGCCCGGTCACCGCCTCGAAACGGCCGGCCATCGCCTCCGCCACCTGCGCAACCGACGGCGTCGCCTCCCCCAGCAATGAACGCAACGACGCTACCGGCTCGCCGGCCAATCCGCACGGCACGATCAGCTCGAACCCGCCCAACCCGGCCTCGACATTGAAACTCATGCCGTGCAACGTGACCCAGCGCTGGATCTTGAACCCGATCGCCGCGATTTTGCCCGCCGCCGTCCACGCCCCGTTTTTGCCCTCGCGCCGCCACGCCTCCACCCCGAAGGCCGCACAGGTCCGGATCGCCACCTCCTCGAGGTTGTGCAAGTAGCCGTGCGACCCCAAGCCTCCCTGGCCCAACCGGATGATCGGATACATCACCACCTGGCCCGGTCCGTGGTAGGTGACGTCACCGCCGCGCGAAGCCTCGAACAGGTCGATGCCACGCGCACGCAACTGGTCCTCGCGGGCCAGCAAGTGGTTGGAGCGGCCGCGCCGGCCCAGGGTGATCACCGGGCGGTGCTGCAGGAAAAGCACGGTATCGGGAATGCGATCGGCCACGCGGGCCGCGTGGAGCGCCTCCTGCATGCGAAGGCCCTCGGCATAAGGAAGCGGATCGGAAAAGAACAAGGCAAAGGCCATGGGTGGCCCCGCGCTTATTCCTCGTCGGGCATGGACTGGTCGTACTGGTCGGCGTCCATCAACGACTCGAGTTCCGTCGCGTCATCGGGAAGCATCTTGAACAACCAGCCCTCGCCGTACGGATCCGTGTTGATCAGTTCCGGCCGGTCCAGCAACCCGTTGTTCACCGCGGTGATCGTGCCGCTGATCGGTGCATAGACATCGGAAGCCGCCTTGACCGATTCCACCACCGCCACCTCCTCCTGCCCGGAAAAGGAATCGCCCACCGTAGGCAACTCCACATAGGTCAGGTCGGAAAGCTGGTCCTGGGCGAAGTCGGTAATCCCGACCACCACCTGTTTGCCTTCGACGCGGACCCATTCGTGGGAATTGGTGTACTTCAGATTGCGCGGTGTATCCATGATGTTCTCTTTATCTGGTTAGTTCGCCGGGGTTTATCCACCCGGAAACGGTCAAGCGCTCTTTTTTACCATTCACGGTACAAGGTCAAGCAAAGACTATGGGAAAAAGCAGGTTTAACCGCTCCGGACCCGCTCCGGAAGCCCGGTGACTTTTTTCTAGCCATGCCGGACTTGTGGTATAGTATAGCGCCCCGGTCGATAAAACCCTTCGGGGCGCGGTAGCCAAGTGGTAAGGCAGAGGTCTGCAAAACCTTTATTCGGGGGTTCGATTCCCCCCCGCGCCTCCAGTTTTTCCCGTCCGCGGGAAAAACGGCCACGGCGTAGCACCCACCGCGAAGCGAATGGGACGAAGCCGGACCGCAACACCCATCACCCCGCAAATCCCGCCTCGCTCCACAACCGCAGGAACTCCCGCCGCCGTCGGGCCCGCAACCGGGTGAGCCGGTCGGTCAGCCAGGGCGGAGTCAGCCGCGGATGGCGGGCCAACCACGCCATCAGGATGTCGACATCGTGGACGCACCCGAGCTGTTGCTCGGCCGGGCGGATCCGGCGAATGACCCGTAGCCGCCGTTTCGCGACATGGTCACGCATCAACCGGCCAAAGTAGCGCAACCGCCGCAGCTTGACCCGCAGCACATGCATCGCTTCGACCTCCTCGTCGCGGGCATGCTCCTGGATGCGCACGACATTGCGCACCAACCGCCGGTACTCGTGATCGACCAGCTTGTCCATGCTGCGTGCGCCCTCCGCCACCGCGGGCGATAACAGCAGGCGGTCCACCCGCTGCTGGATGCGCGCCCACGACGGCCCGCTAAACAGCGCGACCGCTCGCCGGTGCCGCGCCGCCTGCTCGCGGCGGATTCGCCGCACCACGCCCTCGGTCTGCTTCATCTCGACCCGGGTGCGCGCCATCTCATCCACCAGCAGCAGCATCACATCGTAATCCCGCACCGCCCCCAACCGGCCCGCCGCATGCGACAAGGACAGGCGCAACGGCGTCATGTCCCGCACCGGAAATTCATCGCGCAACACCCGCAGCAAACCGCGGCACCGGCGCAAGCTGATGCGGAAATCGTGCAGGCTCTCTTCCCCCGGGCTTTTCCGCCACCATGCCGCCTGCGCGACCATATCGCACAACGCCTCGCGCAGGAGGCGACGGCTCTCGCGGGCAACGGACTTCCGGCTCATGGCTTGAGCGCGACCGGCCTTTCCGGCTGGAATATCTGGGGCTGGATCGACTTGGCCGTACGGTTGGCGTCACACGCCTGCTGGTAGAACCACTCCTGCGAACGGAACGGCTTGGCACCCTTGGCCGGCTTGACCCGCACATAGCGGCCGTCGCTGGCCTGCCGCCTCGCCTTCGCCGTGTCGCGGAACATCGCATCCAGGCTCTGGATCAACCGCTGGCGCGCCGCCTCGTCGTCCACCGGCACCAGCAACTCGACGCGGCGATCAAGGTTGCGCGGCATCCAGTCGGCGCTCGAGATAAACAGCAGCGGATCCCCGCCCTGATGGAAGTACAGGATGCGGCTGTGCTCCAGGAAACGATCGACGATGCTGATCACTTCGATGTTGTCGCTCAACCCCGGTACGCCGGGGCGCAGGCAGCAAATACCGCGGACGTTGAGCTGGACCTTTACCCCGGCCTGCGAGGCGCGGTAGAGCGCGTTGATAATGTCGGCATCGACCAGCGAATTGATCCGCGCCCGGACCTGGGCCGGTTGCCCCTGCTCGCAGCGCAAGGTCTCGCCCTCGATCAGTTCCAGCAAGCGCGCCCGCAATCCGATCGGTGCCGCCTCGATCTTCCTGAACGCCACCGGCTGCGAATACCCGGTGATCATGTTGAAGAACGCCGTGGCATCCGCCCCGTAGTCGTCCGCGCAGGTCATGTAACTGGTATCGGTGTACAACCGCGCGGTGATCTCGTTGTAATTGCCGGTGCCGAAATGCACGTAGCGGCGGATACCCCCGGCCTCCTTGCGCACCACCACGCAAACCTTGGCATGCGTCTTCAAGCCCCGGATGCCGTAGATGACCTGCACGCCGGACTGCTCCAGCGATTCGGCCCAGCCGATATTCCGCGCCTCGTCGAACCGCGCCTTCAGTTCGACGATCGCCGTCACATGCTTGTCGCGGTTGGCCGCACGGGCCAGCGCGGCGATGATCGGACTGTTCTCGCTGGTGCGGTAGAGGATCTGTTTGATGGCGAGCACGTTCGGATCATCCGCCGCCTCCTCGACCAGCCGGACCACCGGATCAAAACTCTCGTAGGGGTGGTGCAGCACGATGTCCTTACGCGCGATCGCCTCGAAGATCGACGTGTTGGGCGGAATCGCCGGGGGCTGCTGCGGCGGCCACGGCTTCTCGCGCAACTCGTCGAAGCCGGTCATGCGGGCCAGCCCGAAATACGCGGCCAGATCCAGCGGTCCCGGCACCAGGTAGGTGTTGTCGGCATTGACCCCGAACAACTGGGCCAACATACCGAGGCTCGTCTTGGACACCGCATCGCTGACCTCGAGCCGCACGCAACTGCTCTGCTTGCGCGCGACCAGCACGTCCTTCATGCGCCGCAACAGGTCCCCGGCCAGGTCCTCCCGCACCCCCATGTCGGCGTTGCGGGTGATCCGGAACGGAACCACCTCGGCCACCGGCTCGCCGGGGAACAGGCGGTTGACAAACTCGCCCACCACATCCTCGACCAGCACGTAGTTGTGGCCCTCCTCGATCGGCGCGGTGATGAACCGGCCCAACCGCTTGGGGATCAGCACCACCGCATAACGTGGCTTCTTCGACTTCGCGTCATCCGCCTTCAACCGCACGAACAGCAGCACGGTCAGCCCGGGCAACTGCGGCAGGTCGTCGGCGCTCTTGATGGCGATCGGCGTGATGACCGGATACAACTCATGCTCGAACACGCCCTCGAGGTACTCGTACAGGGATGGCGTGAGCTTGTTCATGTGCAACCGGCGGATCCCCGCCTCGTGCAGCCGCGTCTTGAGGTCGTTCATCATGCAGCCGTACTGCGTGGCCACCATGGCATGGCACTGCCGGTTGATCTCGGCCAGCAACTCGCCCGGCGCCCATCCGGAGTTGTCCGCCTCGGTCTTGGCCTGCAACAGCAACTGCTGGAGGCCGCCCACCCGGACCATGAAGAACTCGTCGAGGTTCGACGAGGTGATGGCGAGGAACTTCAGCCGCTCCAGCACCGGCAGGGACACATCGAGGCCCTCCTCCAACACCCGCGTATTGAAGGACAACCAACTCAATTCCCGGTTGTTGTAGACCGGGGCTACCACGGGTTTAGACATCGGGCATCAATCCTTCGTTGCTGGTGGCGACCTCGAGGCCGATCTTCATCCCATAGACCTCCTCGAACATACTGCCTTTCTCCTTGAGCGCCACCCGCTCAAGGGACAAGTCCTCCACATCATGGACAAGAATCGTGAACGATCCGCGCGCACGGGCAAACGACAACTCCCGGACCTGCTGCATGTGGTTGCGGTCGAGCGCATCGGCCACCCGGAGGATCGCCGCCAGTTTGGACACCACCATCCGGTCATCGCGGCTGAGCAGCGCATACCCTTCGTGGTAGGGCTGCGGCGCGGCCCGCCGGTGGTAACGCGCGATCAGGCCGATCAGGTTCATGTCGGACCGGCTCATCCCGAACAGGTCGCTGTTGAGGATGATGTACATCGAGTGCTTGTGGTGGCTGCGCGAATTGATGAACAACCCGACCTCGTGCAGGATCGCCGCCACCCGGAGCAGGCGCTCGTGCCGCACCCCAAGCTGGTGGTCGGACTGCAACTCGCGGAACAGCCGCACACTGAGCTCGGCCACCTGCGTGCCGTGGCGCTCATCGAAGCTGTACTTGTGGCCGAGCGATACCGCGGAATGGATCAACTGCGACTCCAGCCCCTCGTTCCACGCGCCCGACCCGATCGCCTCGCGCAACAAGCCGTGGCGCAAACTGGACTTCGGCACCACGAACTGCTCGACCCCGAACACCTTGGCCAGTTGTGCATACCCCATCAGGGCCGGGCCCACCGTCTCGGCCTCCTGGAAACTCATCCGGTACTTGCGGACCAGCTCATCCACCTCCAGCGAGGCGATCTTCCGGGCGAAGGCGCTGAAACTCTTTACATCGATCCGCGCGATCGACTTCTCCGCCCAATCCGCCACGAGCTGGGTCGCCGCAAACCGCGCATCGCCCGAGATCGCCACCAGGCTGGCCGTCTTCTCCACCGGCACGCTGCGGTGGATCTGGTCCACCGTCAGCTGGATGTGCTTGAGGAAGGTCTCGTACAGGCGCGCCGCCGGGGTGTGGCGCACATCAAGCGTCTCCCGCATCCGCAACGATCCAAGCCGGTAGGTGTTGGAAAAGGTGACGAACCCATCCTGCACCAGCAGCAACTCGGAGTCGCCTCCACCCACTTCGACCACCAGCAGGTCGCCCCTTTGGAGCTCGGGATGCCGCGCCAGGATGTCCTGTACGCCAAGATAGGTCAGCCGCGTCTCCTCGGCCTCCTCGATCACCTCGAGGTTGATGCGCGTCGCGATGTACACGCGGTCGAGGAAGGTGTCGCGGTTGGAGGCCTCGCGCACCGAACTCGTCGCCACCGCGCGGATCTGGCTGGGCGCGGTGACCCCGTACTCCTCCATCACCCGGCGGTAGTTCTTGAGGATGTTCACGCACTCCTCGATGGTCGATTGCTGGATGCGCCCGAGGGTGAAGCTGTCCTTGCCGAGATGCACCGCGTGGTGCAACTGCTCGATGGTGTGGATCATGCCGTTGTCGAGCAGTTCGGCGATCTCCATGCGGACCGCGGTGGAACCGACATCGATGACCGCGAACAGGCGCGGCCCGGCCACCGCGTCTTTCCCGGTCGCCGGACGAACCGGCTCGGATGGCGAGGAAGGTGTCATGGCGTCATCACGTTCCTTCCGCCACCCGGGCGGCAATCAACGCCGCCGCCCCCATGACCCCGGCGTCATCGCCCAGCGTGGCCACCTCGACGTTGATCGATTTGGCAAACGAATCCATGACATTCTTCTGGACCGCCTCCCGGACCTCGTCGAGGAAAATCGCCCGCAGCGCTTCCACCAGCCCGCCGCCCAGCACGACAATGTCCGGCGCGAGCAGATTCGATACATTCGCGACGGTTTCGCCAATGCGCTTCGCCGCGTTGCGGATGATCTTCTCGACCACCTTGTCGCCCGCCGCCACCGCATCCGCCAGCAGGCTGCTCCGGATATCAGCCAGGTTGGTACCCGCCTCCTCCATGATCAAACTGGTCTCACCCCGGTACGCCGCCATCGCCACCTCGGCGGAAATGGCCAGACGGCTCGCCACCGTCTCCAGGCAACCGCGGCGACCACACCCGCACAACCGGCCTCGCGGCTCGACCACCACATGCCCGAATTCCATGCACGACGACGTCTTCCCGCGGAAGATCTTGCCCTCGTACACCAAACCGCCTCCAATACCCGTTCCCGGAAACACCCCGAGTACACACCGCCCCTTGCGCCCGGCCCCGAAACTGTATTCGCCGAAGGTGCCCGCATCGACATCGTTGGCGATCGCCACCGGGCACTTGAAATGATCACCCAGGATCTGCTGGATCTTAATGTTCTTCCAGCCGAGGTTGGCCGACTCGATGATGATCCCCTTGTCGAGGTCAAGCGGACCCGGCAAGCCCATGCCGATCCCGCTCAACGCGGAGGGTGCCAGCTTGGCCTCCTCCAACGCCTCCTCGATCGTCCGGACGATCCGGTCAAGTCCCGCCGAAGCCCCTTCCGCACCCTTGGTCTTGCGCCGTTTGCGCCCCAACGGCTTGAACTTCTCGTCAAACACCGTGGCCAACATCTTGGTGCCGCCCAAATCAAACCCCACCCAGAATTTCTTTTTGTTGTCGTCGGCCATGAATTCGTCCTTTCAGGCTGGATTAACGAACCCACCCACCATACCCAAGCCGCCCCGCGCCGACAAGTGCGGGCGAAGGAAGGGCGTTTTCCTCATCCCATGCTAACGCCGGACACAGAAATTCCGTTTACGCCCACCGGCCGGTACGCTACAACACCCCCATGCAGGGGTTGCTCCAGCGGACTAAAAGCCCGGCCTTCCGCCACCTTCCATGGCTAGCCACCGTGTTGGCCCTCGCCCTCGTTCTCACGCCCGGGTGCTCCACCACCGATCCGGTCACCGGCCGACGGGTATCCAACCTGTATTCGATCGAGGACGACATCAAGATGGGTGAAGGGGTGATGCAAGACATCACCGCCGCGATGAAAAAACAAGGGGTGCCCATCAATGCCGATACGGTCCGCCTCGCCCAGCTCCGCGAGATGGTCCGGCGGATTGCCGCCGTCTCCCACCTGCCCACCTTGCCCTACGAAGTCCGCCTGTTCGAGACCAACATCGTCAACGCCGCGGCCGCCCCCGGCGGCAAGATCATCGTGTTCTCCGGCCTGTACCACCCGGAGATCGGCCTCGCCCGCAATGAGGACGAAATCGCCGCGGTGATCGGCCACGAAATCGCCCACGTGACCTGCCGCCACACCACCGAGTCGCTGACCCGCCGCATCCCGACCGACCTGCTGCTGATCGCCGGAGCGGCCTATGCCGAAGCGAAGGACAAGGAGAACCTCGCCATCGCCATGGGTGTGGCCTTCGTCGCGTACGAGGGTTTCTACCTGCCCCGGTACTCCCGCGCCGATGAAAGCGAGGCCGATGCCGTGGGTCTGATGTACATGGCCAAGGCCGGCTACGACCCGCGGGCCGCCGCCGAACTGTGGCGTCGCGTGGAGCAGCAGGAGGGCCGCAGTCCATCCCTGATGCGCTGGATGTCGAGCCACCCCTCGCATGGCGACCGCCACGCCGCACTCCAGAAACTGATGCCGGCCGCGATCGCCGAATACGAAAAGGCCCGGCGCTTATGACCTCCCGCGCCGCCACCCTGCCCCTGCTGCTGGCGGCGCTCTCCCTGTCCGGCCTCACCGCCTGCCGCACCCCGCCCGACCCCGAAGCGATTGAACGCGCCACCGCGACGGGACAACGCAAACCCGGCGAAAAGAAGATCATGCTGATCGAGACCCCCCGCCGCATGCGCGAGGATATCCGCTACCCCGCCACCACCCGCATGGGATTTTTCTGGAGCGAGACCACCGCCGAGTGGCGCTTCAAATTCCCCGCCACCGGGTACGCCCACAGCGGATTTCGCTTCCTCGTGCCCCACAACCTCGCCTACGCCCGTGACCAGTACGAACTGCGCTTCCGCATCGCTCCCGCCGCCATGACCAAGTACCTGTGGATCGGCCTGGTGGACGGACTCGATGAACCGGAACGCGTGCTTGTGGATCTGCCCCTGCAACGGTACGCCCCCGAAGCCTCCGGACGCGGGTTCCTCGAGGTACGCATCCCCTTGCGCGACTTCGCCGCCCGCGGGGTGATCATCGCCGACCCCAACGCCCCCCTCGACGCCGAACCCGGCGAATCCGCCTTCAACTGGATGGATGTGCTGGAGGTGCGCTTCATCAACAACGGCGGCCGCATCCCCGCGCGGGAAACCATCGTGACCGACCTGCGCTTCGAACGCTGATCGCGCTTAACGGAACGCATCCAGCAACGCCGCCATGCGCGTGGACCCCGCCGCCTCGAGACAGAAACGCTCCACCGCACCCGCCCGCGTTGCGTCGTAGCGGACCGCCATGCTGCCGCGGAACTTCTTGATCAATTCCGGGATGCCCTCGGCCCGCCGCCGCCGATGCCCGATCGGGTAATGCACCTCGACCCGCCGCGTGCTCGTGCCGTCCTTGAAGAACACCTGCACCGCATTGGCGATCGACCGTTTGTCCGGATCCAGGTAGTCCTTGCTGTACTGCGGATCCTCGGCGACCACCATCTTCGCCCGCAAGGCATCGATGCGCGGATCGGCCGCTACCCCGTCCTCGTAATGCGCCGCGGTCAACGACCCGAAGATCAACCCGATCGCCGTCATGTACTGCAGGCAATGGTCCCGGTCGGCCGGATTGTGCAACGCCCCCTGCTTGTCGATGATGCGGATCGCCGACTCGTGCGTGGTCATCGCCACCCGCTCGATGTCGTCCAACCGCGTGGCGACCTCCGGATGCAGGGCCATCGCTGCCTCCACCGCGGTCTGCGCATGGAACTCCGCCGGAAACGAGATCTTGAACAGCACATGCTCCATCACATACGAACCCAGCGGTCGGGCCAACGTGATCGCCTTGCCCCGGAACAATGCGTCCTGGAAACCCCAGGTCTTCGTGGTCAGCACACCCTGGTATCCCATCTCGTTGCGCAACGCGTTGAAGGCATGCCACACACCGCGGCTGGTCGCATCGCCCGCGGCCCACGACTTGCGCGACCCGGTGTTCGGCGCATGCCGGTAGACCCGCAACGCCCCGCCGTCGGCCCAGGCGTTCGACACCGCATTGATCACCTGGTCGCGCGTGCCGCCCAGCATGCCCGTGACCACCGCCGTGGTGGCGATGCGCACGAGGATGACGTGGTCCATCCCTGCCCGGTTGAAACTGTTGTCGAGCGCCAGCACCCCCTGGATCTCGTGCGCCTTGATGGCCGCCACCAACACCTCGTCGAGCGTGACCGGCCGCACGGTGCGGTCCAGGTAGTCGGCCACGGCCAGGATGCCGCCGAGGTTGTCCGACGGATGCCCCCACTCCGCGGCCAGCCAGGTGTCGTTGAAGTCGAGCCAGCGGATCAACGCCCCGAGGTTGAACGCCGCCCGCACCGGGTCCAGCAACTCCTTCACCCCCGGCACCGGCGTGCCGTTGGCCAGCACCGCCCCCGGCACCACCGGCCCGAGCATCTTCATGCACGCCGGATACTCCAACGCCTGCACCGCGCACCCAAGGCTGTCCAGCAGGCAATGGCGCGCCGTGCGCACCGCCTCCTCGCTGGTGATCTTCGTATCGACAATGTAATCGGCAATCTTGACCAGGATGTCATCCGGCGGCGGTCGGACATTCGAAATGGGTGCGCTCATAAACAATTCTCCCGTCACATGTGATTATACTAAAATCGAAAACAGCAACCGCGGATGACACGGATAAACACGGATGCCTGCAATCCATCTAGCAAAATCCAATCGTAGCCATCGTTTTCATCTGCGTTATCTGCGCAATCAGCGGTTCATCTGTTTTCCCGATTGGTAATCCAACCACACAACCCCATACGCCAGAAAGGCCCATCTCAATCAAGACACCACTCTTTTGCCCGTATCGACTGGAGGCCCTTGCCGCTTCGTGTTGATTCGTGTTCATTCGTGGTTCACGCCCGTTCACCCCCGCGCATCCAGCGGCGGCACGTCGCGTGCGCCTTCGCCGATGTACTCCGAGGTCGGACGGATGATCCGGTTGTCGGCGCGCTGCTCCATGATGTGGGCCGACCAGCCGGTGACCCGCGACATGACGAACAGCGGGGTGAACAGCGGCGTCGGGATCCCGCACCGGTGGTAGACGATCGCGCTGTAGAAATCGAGGTTGGGGAACAGCTTCTTCTCCCGCCGCATCACCGCCTCGATCCGCTCGGCTACCGCGAACATCCGCTTGCCATCCTCGTCCCCCTGCGACAGGTGGTGCGCATAGACCTTGATGACATCCGAGCGCGGGTCGCAATGCTTGTAGACCCGGTGCCCGAACCCCATGATCTTGTCCTTGCGGGCCAGCGCCGCCATGATCCCGGCCTCCGCCTGCTCCGCCGCTTGGAACCGTTGGATCAATTCCATCGCCGCCTCGTTGGCCCCGCCGTGCAACGGCCCGCGCAAAGCCCCGATCGCCCCGGTGACCGCTGAATAGAAATCCGACAAGGTGGAGGTGACCGTGCGCGCGGTGAAAGTCGAGGCATTGAACTCATGTTCCGCGTATAGGATCAGCGAGGCATCCAGCGCCTTGCGGTGCTGGTCCGACGGCTTGCCGCCATGGAGCAACTCGAGGAAATGCCCGGCGATCGACTCATCCCCCGCCGTGGGATCAATCTTGCGGCCCTCGTGGGCATAGACATGCCAATACAGCAGCATCGAACCGAAACTGGCCAGCAACCGGTCCGCCACATCCTGCTGCCCGCGCAGTTTGCCCTCCGGCTCGAGACATCCCAGCATCGAACAACCGGTGCGCAACACATCCATCGGATGCGCCTGGGCCGGGATCTGCTCCAACACGCGGCACAACGCGGGCGGCAATTCACGCTGCGAGGCCAGGTGACGCCGGTAGGTCTTCAGCTCGGCGGCATTGGGCAACATGCCCTTGACCAACAGGTAGGCTACCTCCTCGAACCCGCACCGTTCAGTAAGCTCGCTCAACCGGTAGCCCCGGTACTGGAGTCCGCCCCCCGCCTCGTCGATGATCGCCACCGCCGTTTGGCCGGCGACAATCCCTTCAAGCCCTTTAGAAAACTCCGACATGGTGCCCTCCCCTGCCGCTTACGGCTTTTTGTTCAGTTCATCATCCGCTTTCCGCTCGTAGGACAGATAATCCAGCACATCGTACAGCTCGGTCCGCGTCTGCATGCGGTCCACGACCGCCTTCTGGGTGCCATCACCCCGGATCGCCGCATACACCTCCCGCGCCGCTGCACTCATCGCCCGGAATGCCGACAGCGGATAAAGCACCATCGCCACGCCGGCTCCGCGCAGATCCTCGACCGTGTACATCGGCGTCTTGCCGAATTCGGTGATGTTGGCCAACACCGGCACGTTCACCGCGGCGATGAACGCGCGGTACTCGTCGAGCGAGGTCAGCGCCTCGGCAAAAATCATGTCCGCCCCTGCCGCGACATAGGCCTGCGCCCGCGCGATCGCCGCGGGCACGCCTTCGACCGCCGCCGCGTCGGTGCGCGCCATCAACACCATCGACGGATCCGGCTTGCTCGCCACCGCCGCCGTGACCCGCTCCACCATCTCGGACGTCGACACCAACGCCTTGCCCGGCCGGTGCCCGCACCGCTTCATGCTGACCTGGTCCTCCAGGTGCACCGCCGCCGCCCCGGCTTCGTACATCACCTTCATCGTCCGGCCGGTGAACAGATCATCCTCCCATCCGGTATCGATGTCGACCAGCAACGGCAAGGACGTGGTCCCGGCAATTCGCCGCACATCCTCGGCGACCTGGTCGAGCGTGGTGAAGCCAAGATCGGGCAACCCGAACGACGCATTCGCCACCCCCGCCCCCGACACATACAGGGCGCGAAAGCCGGCCCGCTCGGCCAACCGCGCGGTGTAGGCATTGATTGCGCCGGCGATCTGGAGCGGGCGCTCAACGGCGAGGGCATCACGGAATGTTTGTCCGGCTTTCATCAACTGTAAGCTCTCGAAACGGGCCCCTTTGTCGCTAACTTTGTCGTAAGCTTCGCCGGACTTTCCACGTATTGATCTTCCGGACTCATGGCTATCAACATGGCCGACACCCGCACAAGACACGCCTTGATAACCTCCACTTCATGCAGCGGAATCAACCCACGAATCATCAAGAGGTCGAGCCTGGCGGCGAGCTTCACGGCAGACTCATGAGATACCTTGGCAAACCTATACTGTTCTGCATCGGAATAGCGGCCGTTTCCCTCGGCAATATTGAGGACCATACTTGTCGACAGTTCATCAAGCCTTCGAAATCCCCCGTCCGTCAGGTGATGAATGGATTTTGATTCGGCCAGAAGTTTTACAACACCAAGCGCATGCCGGTACACATCCAATCGCTCGTGATGAAACATCGTGTCGTCATCTCCGGCAAACCAGGGCCGGTCTTCCATACACACCGATTTTGCCGACCATGCTTTTCGCAAACCAATCAACATACGTACAATCTGCAGCACCTCGTGTTTCTCGACCCGAACCACCTCAGGACTGAGCAACCCCTTAACCCGCGAAAGATCAAGGCAAGCAGCGCATTCGAGTGTTGATCCAACCGCGTAGCCGATACATCGGATCTTGCCACGTGAGCGGGATGCGCTGGACATGGCGATATTTTCCAGAATGCTGCCCGCCGCGCGATCCATTTGGTCACAGATCGCGTGTCGTTTGTCCCAACAGGAAACCCACTGACAAACCTTTGCGTTGAAGGACAATGCCCGCTGGTAAACCTGCAGTTTTTCGTGATCAAGACGCATACAGAAGTCCGACAAAGTTTACGACAAAGTTGGCGACAAAGGGGACCGGGCGGCCCGACGAAAAACCCATCAGAAGTGCGACGGCTCGCGCTTGAGGAATTTACCGCGGCCCTTCTTGCCGCAGTATTTTCCATCCTTCACCGCAAGCTGGCCGCGCACGGTGACGTGCTCGGGCCGTCCGGCGATCTTCCAGCCCTCGAACGCGCTGTAGTCGAGGTTCATCTGGTGCGTCTTCGCCGAGATCACCCCCTTGTAGTCCGGGTCGTACACCACCAGGTCGGCATCGGCGCCAACCGCGATGGTTCCCTTGCGCGGATACAGGCCGAATACCTTGGCGGTGGCCGTGCTGGCGACATCGACGAAGCGGTGCAGGTCGAGCCGGCCTTCCTTGACGCCGTGGGTGAACAGCAGGTTGACCCGGTCTTCGAGCGACGGGATGCCGTTCGGGATCTTGGTGAAATCCCCGCGCCCCATCTCCTTCTGTCCCTTGAAGTCGAACGGCGCATGGTCGGTCGCCAGCGTGTTGACCAGGCCCTGCTGCAGCGCATTCCACAGGTAGGGCTGGTTCTTCTTGTGGCGAAGCGGCGGCGACATCACATACTTCGACCCCTCGAAGTCCGGTAGCTCCGCGTAGGTCATGTCGGTGACCAGGTACTGGATCAACGTCTCGATCCAGACCTTGACGCCGTCGGCCCGCGCCGCCAGCGCCTTCTCCACCGCCTCCTCGCAACTGGTGTGTACAACGTACACACTGGCATCGAGCATCTTGGCGAAGGTCATCAGGTGATGCACCCCCTCGGCCTCGACCTCCGGCGGACGGCTGTAGTAATGCCACTTGGGATCGGTCTTGCCCTCGGCCAGCAACTGCTGCTGCATCGCGCTGATCAATTCGGGATTCTCGCAGTGCGCGGTGGTGATGACCCCGAGCGACTTGGCCAGCTTGAGCACGTTGTACAGCTCGTCGTCGGTGACGCCAAAGAACCCCTTGTAGGCGAGGAACACATTGAAGCTGCTGATGCCCTCCTTGACGATCTGCTTGAGCTGGTCCTCGGTCTTCTTGTCGTACCGCGCCACCCCCATGTGGAAGGTAAAATCACAGGCACTCAACCCCTCGGCCTTGCCGCGCCACAGCTCATACGATTTCATCGGATCGTCGGTGCGCGAAGGACAGCACATCTCGATCAACGTGGTGGTGCCGCCGACCAGCGCGGCCCGGCTGGCCGAGGCGTAGTCGTCCTTGGCGTAGGTGCCCATGAAGGGCAGGTAGATGTGGACATGCGGATCGATGAACCCCGGAAAGACATACTTGCCCTTCGCGTCGATCACCGTCGCGTCCTTCGGCACCTCGAGGTTTTTCCCGATCTGCGTGATCGTGTCCTTCTCGACGTAGATGTCCGCCTTGTAGCGGGTTTCCGCGGTGACAATTTCGCCGTTCTTGATGAGCAGGCTCATGGTGTTTTCTCCCGTTGATCGCGGCCCGCACGGCAGGTCGAAGCCTCCTGCCGGACTGCGCCCGCGCTTACTTCTTTTCTTCCTTGTGCCAGATGTCGCCCTCGCCGTGACGGAACCACCGCGTGGTGGTGACCTTGGCGCGGGTGTAGAACATCACGCCTTCACGGCCCTGCATGTGCAATTCGCCGAAGAAGGAATAGTCCCACCCGGCAAACGGGAACGGAGCCATCGGCGCGGGCACCCCGACATTGATGCCGACCATGCCGGCCTTGATGCGGTGCTTGAATTCGCGCGCCGCCTTGCCCGACTGGGTGTAGATGCACGCCCCGTTGCCGAACGGCGTCTGGTTGGCCATCTCGATGGCCGACTCGAGGTCGTCGAAGCTCATCACGTTCAGCACCGGACCGAACACCTCCTCGCGGGCGATGTGCATGCCCTGGCGCACGCCGTCGAGGATGGTCGGTCCGAGGTAGAACCCCTTCGGCGCATCCGCCACCTTGACCCCGCGGCCATCCACGACAACCTGCGCCCCGTCCTTTTCACCCGAGGCGATCAGCCCGGACACCTTTTCGAGGTGCTGCGGCGAAATCACCGCGCCGAGGTGGTTCGCCACTTCCCCGTCGGTGCGGCCGACCTTGATCTTGCGGACCGCCTCCGACAACGGCTTGACCAGCTGGTCGTGCGCCTTGCCGATGGTCACCGCCGTTGAACCGGCCATGCAGCGCTGGCCGGCGCAGCCGAACGCGGAATCCACCAACCCGGTCACCGAGTTGCCGAAATCGGCGTCGGGCAACACGAACACGTAGTTTTTCGCCCCGCCCGCCGCTTGCACCTTTTTACCGTGCATGATGCCGGTCTCGTAGATGTACTTCGCCACCGGCGAGGAACCGACGAAGGAGATCGCCTTGATCATCGGATGCTTGAGCAGCGCGTCCACACACTCCTTGCCGCCGTGCACGATGTTGAGCACGCCCGCCGGAAGCCCCGCCTGCTGGAGCAGCTCGATCAGGCGGATGCCGGTGAGCGGCACTTTCTCGCTCGGCTTGAGGATGAAGGTGTTGCCGCAGGCCAGGGCCAGCGGGAACATCCACATCGGCACCAGCGCGGGAAAGTTGTAGGGGCAGATGCCCGCGACCACGCCGTGCGGATGCCGCACCACCTCGCCGTCGATCCCGCGCGCGATGTTGGGCAGGATCTCGCCCTTCAGGAGCTCCGGAGCGGCACAGGCATACTCCACGACCTCGACGCCGCGGCGGACATCGCCCCGCGCCTCGATGATGTTCTTGCCGTGCTCGCGCGACACGCTGCGCGCCAACTCCTCGAAATGGTCCTCGAGCAGCATCTTGTAGCGGAACAGGATGCGCGCGCGCTCCACCGGCGGGGTCTCCGCCCAGTCGGGAAACGCCTTCTGCGCGGCCTGCACCGCCTGGTCCACCACGTCGCCCCCGCACATCGGGGTATGGGCGATCACCTCGCCGATGGAGGGATTGTACACCGGGGTGGTCGTGGCGGTCTGCGGCACATGCCATTCGCCGCCGATGAAAACGGGAACGGGATAAAGGGTCGATGTTGTCATATTATGCTCCTGCTTCATTCATAAACAACCACGAATGGACACGAAGGGACACCAAAGGTTGTGATGGGTTTTCCATTCGTGTTTCTTCGTGTCCATTCGTGGTTTGTTGTTCTGGTCACGGGTGCGCCGGGATGCGTTCGATCTCACCCGTGGCCAGCTTGGTTTGGTATTCCTTCCACGACATGTGGGGTTTCTTGGTTTCGACGTCGACCATGGTGATGCAGTTGTCCACCGGGCACACCAGCGAACACAGGTTGCAGCCGACACAATGCTCGACGTTGATCTGCGGGATCTTCTTGCCGGGCAACCGGCCAGGGCCGAGGCCGCGGCCACCTTCATCGATCAGGTCGATGGCCTGGTGCGCGCCGTCCTCGCAGGCGATGTAGCAGAGGTTGCAGCCGATGCACTTGTCGTAGTTGATGTCGGCGATGCGTTTGTAGTTGAGGTTGAGGGTCTCCCACTTGTCCACGCTCTTCACCGCGCGGCCGCGCAATTCATTAACCGAGGCCATGCCCTTCTTGTCGAGGTAGTCGTTCAGACCGTCGATCATGTCCTCCACGATGCGGAACCCGTAGTGCATGATCGCGGTGCAGACCTGCACGCTGGTCGCGCCGAGGGCGATGAATTCCGCCGCATCCTTCCAGTTGCTGATGCCGCCGATGCCGCTGATCGGCAGACCGACCTGCGGGTCCGAGGCGCAGGACTGGAGCATGTTCAGGGCGATCGGCTTGACCGCCGGTCCGCAGTAGCCGCCGTGCGTGCTGTACCCCTGCACGTAGGGCTCGGGACAGAAGTTGTCGAGGTTGACCTGGGTGATGCTGTTGATGGTGTTGATCAGCGAGATCGCATCGGCTCCGGCCCGCTTCGCGGCGCGTGCCGGTCGGGTGATGTCGGTGATGTTCGGGGTCAGCTTGACGATCACCGGGATCTCGGCGACCTCCATGACCCAGCCGACGATGGTCTCGATGACGTCGGGGTTCTGCCCGACCGCCGAACCCATGCCGCGCTCGCACATGCCGTGCGGACAACCGAAGTTCAACTCCACGCCGTCCGCCCCACAGTCGACCGAGCGCTTCATGTAGTCGTGCCAGTTCTCGCGGGTGTCGGTCATCAGGGAGGCGATGATGGCCCGGGTGTTGCCCCACACCTTTTTGCACTCCGCAATCTCCCGGAAGTTGGTCTCCGGGGAGCGGTCACTGATGAGCTCGATGTTGTTGAACCCCACCATGCGCTGCCCGTTGAGGTTGAGCGACGAATAGCGCGAACTCACGTTGACAATGGGATCGCCGATGGTCTTCCACACCACCCCACCCCAACCCGCCTCGAAGGCGCGATGGCACTGGTACGCGGTGTTGGACGGCGGCGCGGAAGCCACCCAGAACG
>CALBHI010000285.1 GCA_937894535.1 uncultured Verrucomicrobiota bacterium | reverse complement strand
GGACGAGACCTCCAGCATGGTGGATGTCGCCCGTTTCTTCATGGAATTTTGTATGTCCGAATCGTGCGGCAAGTGCGTCCCCTGCCGCGTGGGTACGACCCAGCTTCACCACCTGCTCGAACGCGTGCGCGAGCGCCGCGCCTCCCGGGCCGACCTGGTCAAGATCGAGTCGCTCTGTGACATGGTTCGCACCACCAGCTTGTGCGGCCTCGGCCAGACCGCACCGAATCCGCTGCTGAGCACCCTGAAGTTCTTCCGCCATGAGTACGAGGAACTGCTCGTGGACAACCCGACGGAGGCCCCGCGATGAATTCCGCCACCAATGCCAAAGTCATCACCCTGACCATCGACGATCGTTCCGTCGGCGCACGCGAGGACCAGACCATCCTGCAGATCGCCCGCGAAAACAACATCCACATCCCGACGCTCTGCTTCCTCGAGGGCTTGACCCCGGCCGGGGCCTGCCGGCTGTGCCTGGTCGAGATCGTCGGCACGAACCGCGTGTTGCCCGCCTGCACCACCTACGCCACGGAAGGCATGGTGGTCCGAACGACCTCACCCGCGCTCGAAGCGCACCGCCGCACCATCATCGAACTGCTGTTCGCCGAAGGCAACCACGTCTGCGCGGTGTGCGTCTCCAACGGCAACTGCGAACTGCAGGATCTCGCCACGGAACTCGGCGTCAGCCATATCACCCTGCCCTACCTCAACCCGGTGCGCCCGGTCGATGCCAGCCATCCGCGGTTCACCCTCGACCACAACCGGTGCGTGCTCTGCGCCCGCTGCGTGCGCGTCTGCGACGAAGTGGAAGGCGCACACACCTGGGACATCATGGGCCGCGGCGTCGAGGCCCGCATTATCGCCGACCTGAACCAACCGTGGGGCGAAGCCGCTTCCTGCACCAGTTGCGGCAAGTGCGTCCAGGTCTGCCCGACCGGGGCCCTCGTGGAGAAGGGCAAGGCCGTGGCCGAGATGCGCAAGCGCCACGCCCTCCCGAAACTGATCACCCGCCAGCAGGAGCATGGATCATGAGCAAAATTCGCTTCGCCACCGTATGGCTCGACGGCTGTTCCGGTTGCCACATGTCGTTCCTCGACATGGACCTGATCCTGCTCGACCTCGCCCCGAAGATCGATCTGGTGTACAGCCCGCTGGTCGACTTCAAGACCTTCCCCGACCAGGTCGATGTGACCCTCGTCGAAGGTGCGGTGAGCAGCACCGAGGACGAGGAGAAGATCCGCCACATCCGCCGCCACACAAAAATCCTGATCGCCCTCGGCGACTGCGCCGTCACCAGCAACGTGCCCGGCATGCGCAACATTTTCTCGCCGGATACCATCATGCAGCACGTGTATGGCGATACGCCCCCGGTGCAGGTCATCCCCCCGTTGCTCCCCAAGAGCGTGCCCGTGCACCACGTCATACCCATCGATGTGTTCATCCCCGGCTGTCCGCCCTCCGCCGACACCATCGTGAAGGCGCTGTTGGCCGTACTCGATGGCCAACCCAATCCCGTACCACCCCGCTTTGGATGAAACGACCATGAGCAAAACCATCCTCATCGATCCCGTCACCCGCATCGAGGGCCACTCGAAGATCACCATCACCCTCGACGACCAGGGCAGCGTGGCCAACGCCCGTTTCCACGTCACCCAGTTCCGCGGCTTCGAACGCTTCTGCGTCGGCCGCCCGTTCGAGGAAATGCCGTCCCTCACCGCCCGCACGTGCGGCATCTGCCCGGTCAGCCACCTCGTCGCTTCGGCCAAGGCCGGCGACATGCTGCTCGCGGTGGACATCCCCCCCGCGGCGAAACTGTTGCGCCGCGTGCTCAACACCGCCCAGATGATCCAGTCGCACGCGCTGAGTTTCTTCTACCTGTCCTCGCCCGACCTGGTGCTCGGCATGGACGCCGATCCGAAGGAACGCCACATCCTCGGCCTCGCCGCGAAACACGAGGCGGTCGCCCGCAACGGCATCCTGCTTCGCCAATTCGGCCAGCAACTGATCGAGGACCTCGCCGGCAAGCGCATTCATCCGGCCTGGGTTGTTCCCGGCGGCGTGAGCCGGCCCATGACCCACGAACAGCGCGCCAAGGTGCTGGAGAAAATACCGGCCATGCTCGACATCGCCCGCCAGACCCTCGCCGCCTACCAGGACTGGGCGGTGAAGTTCGCCGACGAGATCCAATACCTTGGCCAGCACCCCAGCCTGTACATGGGCCTGGTCACCGACGACGAAGGACTCGAACACTACGACGGCCACCTGCGCATCATCGACGCCGACGGCACGGTGCTTGAACCCTCGATTCCCGCCCTGGACTACGCCCGCGTCATCGCCGAACAGGTCGAGCCGGACTCCTACCTGAAATCTCCCTTCTACCAACCGCGCGGCTATCCCGGCGGCATGTACCGCGTCGGACCGCTCGCCCGCATCAACATCGCGAAAAAGGCCGGCACCCCGATCGCCGACGAGGCGTTCACCGTGTTCCGCCAATTGAATCCGCAGGGCCCGGTGGACGGCACATTCCACTACCACCACGCCCGCTTGATCGAGATCATCTTCGGCCTCGAGAAGATGAAGGAATGGTTCGAGGATCCGCTGTGCGTTGACACCCGCGTACGCGCGGTGGCCGCCCCCAACAACCCGGTCGGCGTCGGCATCTCCGAGGCACCCCGCGGCACCCTGCTGCACCACTACGAGATCGACGGGAACGGCCTGATCACCAAGGTGAACATGATCATCGCCACCGGGCACAACAACCTCGCCATGAACACCGGCATCCTGCAGGCGGCGAAACAATTCGTGCGCGGCGACAAGATTCCCGAAGGCGCGCTGAACCGCGTCGAAGCGGTCATCCGCTGCTTTGATCCGTGCCTGAGTTGCTCCACCCACGCCTATGGCCAGATGCCGCTGAAAATCGAACTGCGCGCCGCGGATGGCACCGTGCTTGACGATGTGATGCGGTGAACGCCCTGGCATGACCCGATGACCTCCCCGCCAAGGGTGGCAACCACCCACGCCCCTGTCGCCGTCGCCTATCAAATAACCAGTTGATCAACCAGTTGGATTGCGGTAGGAATTCGGCATGAGTCATTCGTCCATCGGCGCCTTCGACGCCAAAACACACCTGAGCCAACTGCTTGATCGCGTTGCGCAAGGCGAAACCATCGAGATTACCCGGAGAGGTCAACCCGTCGCCAAGCTCGTGCCCATTCGACCTGCGGCCGATCACGGCGCCCTCCGCAACCTGGTAAAGAAGGTAAAAGAGGAACGCGGCACGTATGGCGTCTCCACGCGTGACATCAAACAGTGGAAAAGCGAAGGCCGGTCCTAAATGGTCGAGATCCTGGTCATCGATGCTTCGGCGCTGGCGGCATTTTTGCTTCGAGAACCGGAAGGACGCACCCTTGACAAGATCTTGATGCGTGTTGAATCGGGACACTGTGAACTGCATGCGCCGGTGCTCCTTGGATACGAGATCACGAACATTCTCGCGATGGCAGAACGAAAGGGTCGTATTCCATCACAGCTACGCTCTTCCCTGCTACGCGAGTGGGACACGATTCCCATCACCGAACACGCCGCGTTTGATGCGGGCATCCGCAGTCGCATCCTGGCCTTGGCATCACAACACAAACTCTCCGCCTACGACGCCGCCTATCTGGAGCTGGCGCAACGCCTTTCAGGCCAATTGGTCACCCTCGACGGGGACCTGCTGGCGTTGCGAAGAACGTATCCATGGATGTACTAATCGCACGCGGATGGCTCGCCGGGCCAATCGGGGTTTCCCCGACAACGCGATCCTGATGTTCCTCCCGCCTACCCGCATTGACCGGGTTCGTTGCCGCACGGCATAGTAACGCCATGAAAACAACCTTGTCGTCCTTTCTGGTAATTGGTTACGGATCCACCCTGCGCGGCGATGATGCCGCGGGCTTCCTGTTGGCCGAGGAACTTTCGGCCGAGGAAGGCATCTCCACCCTGCCGGTACATCAACTGACTCCCGATCTGGCGGCCACGATCGCCGAGGCGGAGGAAGTGGTGTTTGTCGATTCGGAATTCGGCGAACACGTGAATGGCATTCAGATCCACTTGCTGCTTCCCGGCGGCACCGGCACGGCCTCCTCGCACGGCTGCTCACCCTCTGCGTTGCTGGACCTGACCGAACGCCTGTACGGTCGGCGCCCGGTCGCGACGGTCATTGGGATTCCCGCCCGCGATGCGGAACTCGGCGAACACGTCTCGGCGATCACCCGCACCGGTATCGAGGATGCGAAACGCTGGATCCTCGAACGATTGGCCTGCCATGCATGAGTTCGGCATCGCCCAGGGCCTGATGGATGTGGTGCTGGGCCGTGCCCGGGAGGCCGGAGCCAACCGGATCGAACAAGTAAACCTCGCGATCGGTGTGCTGGCCGGCGTCGAAGAGGAGGCCCTGCAATTTGCCTTCCGCGCCCTTGGCGAAGACACGCCGGCGGCGGAAACCCGCCTGGTCATCGAAAAAATTCCGTTGCGTTGCTATTGCCGTCCGTGCGATGCGGTGTTTGAATGCAAACCGTTCGCCTACCGGTGTCCGACCTGCGGTGCGGCCAGCGCCGAGGTGCGGACGGGCAAGGAACTGAGCCTGATCTCGATGGAGGTATCCTGATATGTGCGAAACCTGCGGCTGCGCGGTAAACCATCATCCGCACGAACACCACCACGGTGACGGGCACGAACACCGCCACGACCACGGAACCGCGGAGGCGGCAAACGGGCCGCATGCCCTGCTCGCCCTGAACGATCGCCTGGCCGCCGGGAACCGCCGCCACTTCCGCGAGCACGGCGTGACCGTGGTGAACATTGTCTCGTCGCCCGGTTCCGGCAAAACCGCCCTGCTCGAACGCACCATCCGCTCCCTCGCCACGGAGATGCGCGTAGCGGCCATCGTCGGCGACCTCGCCACCGACAACGACGCCGCCCGTCTGCGCTCGGCCGGTGCCCCCGCCCACCAGATCACCACCGGCTCCGCCTGCCACCTCGACGCGCACATGATCCACCATGCGCTCGACGATATCCGGCTCGCCGACCTCGACCTGCTGCTGATCGAAAACGTCGGCAACCTGGTCTGCCCCGCCGCCTTCGACCTCGGTGAAGACCTGTTTGTCGTGCTGCTGTCCACCACCGAGGGTGAGGACAAACCGCTGAAGTATCCGGTGATCTTCCTCAAGGCCGACGCCGTCGTGCTGAACAAGACCGACCTCGCCGTCGCGGTCGACTTCAAACGCGACGCCGCCATGGCCAACATCGAAACCGCCGCGCCGAAGGCCAAAGTCTTTACCACGTCGGCACGCACCGGTGACGGTGTCGAGGCCTGGCTCGACTACCTGCGCCGCCACGTGAAGGCGAAAAAGGGAACGTTCGGATGAACACCCACCGCCCCGCGGCCCGGCGCCTGTTGGTGCAAGGCATGGTGCAGGGCGTCGGCTTCCGTCCGTTTGTATACCGCGAGGCGGTGCGGCTCGGTCTCTCCGGGTGGGTGCGCAACAGTCCCGCCGGGGTGGAGATCCTGGCCTGCGGACCCGACACCGCGCTGGATGCCTTTCTGTCCGCACTCCGCAACCAGGCCCCTCCCGCCGCCCGCATTGATGCGATCCACCGCGAAGCCGCCACCCCGCCGGACACCACGGGATTCCGCATCAACGCCAGCGACCACGACGGCACCGCGACCACAACCATCCTTCCCGACCTCGCGACCTGCCCCGACTGCCTTCGCGAAATGCGCGACCCGGCCAACCGGCGCCACCGCTACCCGTTCATCAACTGCACCCACTGCGGACCGCGTTATTCCATCCTGCATCGTCTACCCTATGACCGCCCGCATACCACGATGCGCGCCTTCACCCTCTGTCCGGAATGCCGCCGCGAATACGAGGATCCGTCCGACCGCCGTTTCCATGCCCAACCCAATGCCTGCCCGGATTGCGGGCCGCACCTCGCGCTGTGGGATCGCCAGGGCCGCACCCTCGCCGCGCGTGATGATGCCCTCCTCGAAGCCGCCGCCGCATTGCGCCAAGGTGCGATTGTCGCGGTGAAAGGCATCGGCGGTTTCCACCTGATGGTCGACGCCACCAACGAGGATGCGACCCTGCTGCTGCGCGAACGCAAACACCGCGCGGAAAAACCGCTGGCCGTCATGATGGCCGACATGGCGATGATCCGCCGCTACGCCTATGCATCCAAACGGGAACAAGCCGCCCTTGAATCCGCGGCCGCCCCGATCGTGCTGCTGAACAAAAAGAAACGTAGCCCGTACCCCCGGCTGTCGCGCTTCATCGCCCTGGATCAATCGACGCTGGGCATCCTCTTGCCCTATACCCCGGTGCACCATCTGCTGATGGATGAACTGCAACAACCGCTCGTCGCCACCAGCGGCAACCTCAGCGACGAACCGATTTGCACCGATGAACACGAAGCGCTGGAGCGCCTCGGCGGCATCGCCGATTTTTTCCTCGTGCATAACCGGCCGATTGCCCATCCGGTGGATGACTCGATCCTGCGCCTTTCCTCGCGACAACCCGTTTACCTTCGCGTGGCCCGCGGACTGGCTCCGTTGACCTTGCCCCGTCCGCCGGATACCGGCACCGAGTCGATCCTCGCCGTCGGGCCGCACATGAAATCAACGTTCGCCCTGGCCACCCCGGAGCACATCGTAGTCAGTCCGCACATCGGCGATCTTGAAACCGTACCGGCTTGGACCTCGTTCGAGCGCAACCTGGAAACCCTCGAGGGTCTGTATGCCCTCGCCCCCGCGCACCTGGCCTGCGACCGGCATCCCGACTACGCCGCCACCCGCTATGCGCTCCGCCGCGATCCGGAGGCCATTCAGGTGCAACATCATCATGCGCACATCGCGGCGGTCATGGCCGAGCACGGCTTGTCCGGCCCGGTGGTCGGTCTCGCGCTGGATGGAACCGGCTACGGCGACGACGGCACGATCTGGGGCAGCGAGGTGTTGCACGTGGACCGCGCAGCGTTCCAACGCCTCGCCCACCTGCGCACCTTTCCGCTGCCCGGTGGCGATGCCGCCGCACGCGAACCCCGCCGTTGCGCCTTGGGCCTGCTGTGCGACATGGATCGCATCGACGCCTTGCCGCCCGAAGCCTTCACCGCCCGCGAGGCCGCGGTGCTGCGCCAGGCCATCGCCCGCGGCATCAACACGGCGCGGACGTCCAGCGCCGGACGCTTGTTCGATGCCGTATCCTCGTTGCTCGGACTCCTGCACCAGTCCAGCTACGAAGGGCAGGCCGCAATGCGCGTGCAGTCCGTCGCGGAGAGCGCCTGCGGCACTCCCCGGCGCTACCGCTTTGCCCTGAGGCGGGGCCGCCACCATGAACCCGCGGTGATCGACTGGCAACCCGCGATCACCGCGATGCTGGCCGACCGTGATGCCGCCGAATTGGTGCCCCGCATGGCCCTGGCGTTTCACCACGCGCTGGCCAACGCCCTGGCCGATGCGGCCGCCCTGGCCCCGGACCTGCCGGTCGTCCTCGCCGGCGGCTGCTTCCAAAACGTCCTGCTGCTCGAGTGTACCCTCGCCGCCCTGCACACGCATGGCCGCACGGTGTACCGACCCGTGCGCCTGCCTCCGAACGATGGCGCGGTTTCCGTTGGACAAGCCGCCGTTGCGGGATGGAGACTAACGGCATGAACACCGAACGCATGATGTACCTGCCCCCGGCGTTCCAGGATGCGGCCGACCACGGTCGCCTGATCCTGCGCGATGGAACCACAGCCACCATCACCCTGTCGCGGCGCGACGACCTCGCGGCGGTGCGCGAGTTCTATGCGCGGCTTTCGCCGCAGTCGCGGCGCATGCGTTTTTTCAGCGAAAGCAAACCGGGCGAGGATGTGATGCTTTCGCTCTGCGATTCCGCCGACCCGCAGCGCGGCATGACCCTGCTGGTCTGGCGTCACCTCGAGGGCAAACCGCGCATCGTCGCCTCCGGATCGTACATCGCCGACGGCGCGCACACCGCGGAGTTCGCCGTCGCGGTGGACGATGCCTTCCACGGCAAGGGCATGGGCGGTCTGCTGCTCGAGCGCCTGTCGGTGCTCGCCGCGTCGCACGGGTTCATCCACTTCAACGCCTTCACGCATGTGGCGAACACGCCGATGCTCGACGTGTTCCGTCATTCCGGCTTCCAGTTGCGCGAGCAATTCGAGGACGGCCTGATCAAGGTGGATCTTTCGTTGCTGCCCGGCGAGGCCAGCACGATGCATGCCGCGCAGCGTGACCGCCTGTTCACCAAGGCCTCGATCCGCCCGTTTTTCTATCCGCGATCGATCGCACTGATCGGCGCATCGCAGAAACCGGACAGCGTCGGCTTCCGGATGCTCAAGTCGGTCCTGCTCCAACCCTTCTCCGGGGTGATGTATCCGGTGAATCCGAACACCGGCAACGTGAGCGGGATCAAGACCTATGCCACCGCCGAGGATCTTCCGGAGGCGGTGGATCTGGCGGTCATCATGGTGCCGCGCGACGAGGTCGAGGCGGTGGTCGACCAGTGCGCACGGCGCGGCGTCCGGGCCCTGATCGTCGTGTCGTCCGGATTTGCCGAAGCGGGGGATGAAGGCCGCGCGAAACAGTTGGCCCTCGTCGAAAAGGTGCGCGGCTACGGGATGCGGTTGCTTGGACCGAACTGCCTTGGCGTGATCAACACCGATCCGGAGGTCCGGCTCAACGCCTCGCTGTCGGCCGAAGTTCCCGCGCGTGGCCGGGTCGCCTTGTCCTCGCAAAGCGGGGCCATCGGCATGACCCTGCTTCAGCTCGCCCGCCGCCGCAACCTTGGCGTCTCGATGTTCATCAGCATGGGCAACAAGGCCGACGTCACCGGCAACGACCTGCTGTACTTCTGGGAGGATGATCCGTCCACCGACGTCATCCTGCTCTACCTCGAATCGTTCGGCAATCCGCGCCGGTTCGGCCGCATCGCCCGCGAGGTCAGCCGCCGCAAACCGATCGTCTGCGTTAAATCCGGCCGGTACCGCGCCTCGCCCGAGGAACACGCGGTGGCGGCGTTGTTCGACCAGACCGGGGTGATCCGGGCGGACAGCCTGGAAGACATGTTCGACATCGCCACCCTGCTGGGTGCGCAGCCCCTGCCCGCCGGTGAACGGGTCGGGATCATCACCAACTCGCGCGGAGCCGGTGTGTTGTGCGCCGATGCCTGTGCGGCCGCCGGACTCAACCGCGCCGGGACCGAACCCCTGCTCGACCTCACCGCCAACGCCACCCCGGACGACTACCAGCATGCCCTCGCCAAGGTGCTCGCCGCACCGGACCGCGATGCCGCGATCGTGATTTACACCCCGGTGCTGCCTTCGCCGACCGGACCGGTGCTCGACGCCATCGCCCACGCGCTTGCCGGACTGACCGACAGCGCTGCACGCAAACCCGTCGTCCTGGTCATGATGACGGAAAGCACCGGGGCCACGGTCATCCGGCAAGGCGATCACACATTCCCGGTCTACCCCTTCCCCGAACGTGCCGCCGACACGCTGGCCGCGGCCGCGCGGTACCGGGCCTGGCGCGAGGCGCCGCCCGGCCTGATGCCTGCCTTTACCGACCTGGATCCGACGGTGTTGCGCGAGTTGCTGAACCACCAGACACCCTCACCCGAGGGGTCCTGGCTCGACCGCGATGCCGCGGAGCGGTTGCTGGCGGCCGCCGGTATCCGGTGCGGATCCCGGCCCGGCCCGGATGCGGTGTCCGTCGAGTTGGAGGTGAACGAGGATCCGCTGTTCGGTCCGGTGATGAACGTCAGCCTGGCCGGGTACCACCGCGATGTCCTGGGCGACATCGCCTACCGGATGGTTCCGCTGACCGACCGCGAGGCCGAGGCCATGGTGCGCAGCATCCGCGGCTACCCGCTGCTCAAGGACCACGGGGCGGACCTCGCCGCCCTGCAGGAACTGATCCTGCGCCTCTCCCAGCTGATCGAGGCGCTGCCGGAAATCACCGCCGTGCGCCTCGCCCCGGTCCAGGTCGCCCATGACGGCGGCGGCTGCCTGATAGGCAATCCCCTGATACGCATTTCGGCCACCCCTTAACGCGCAATTCCCTTTGGGTTTTCACTCTGATTTGGGATAGTACTACCGTTCGGGACTATTCCCCCGGAGTACCATGTGTTTAGCCATACCAGGTCAGATCCAGTCGATCCGTGAAGGCGATGCCTTTTCCCGCAGCGGAAAGGTCTCGTTCGGCGGAGTGGTACGGGAGGTCAACCTGGCGTATGTTCCCGCCGCGGTCGTCGGCGACTACGTCATGGTCCATGTCGGATTCGCCCTCAGCATCGTGGATGCCGAGGAGGCCGCCCAGGTATTTTCCTATTTGCAGCAGATGGATGAACTCAACGAATTGAACGAAGGACACGCCGCATCATGAGCCAGGACATTCCGGTTACCCCGCACTCGACGAAAAAGGATCTCATCATCGATCCCGCCCGCGACATTTTCCATTACGGCGAAAATCCGCTGAACTACATCTTCGCCCCGAAGACGGTGGCCGTCATCGGCGCGACCGAGCAGCAGGGCAGCGTCGGCCGCACCGTGCTCTGGAACCTGATCAGCAATCCGTTTGGCGGCGTGGTGTTCCCGGTCAACCCGAAACGCCCGAGCATCCTCGGGATCAAGGCCTATCCGAGCATCGCGGCGGTGCCGGAAAAGGTGGACCTCGCGGTGATCGTGACCCAGGCCCAGCTCGTCCCGAACCTCGTGGCGGAGTGTGTGGCCGCCGGCGTGAAAGGGTGCATCGTCATCTCCGCCGGTTTCAAGGAGCTGGGCGAGCCGGGTGAAAAGCTGGAGCGGGAAATCCTCATCCACGCCCGGCGTGGCGGCATGCGCCTGATCGGCCCGAATTGCCTCGGCGTGATGAACCCGATCACCGGCTTGAACGCGACCTTTGGCGGCGTGATGGCCCGGCCCGGCAACGTGGCCTTCATCAGCCAGAGCGGCGCGCTGTGCACCGCCGTGCTGGACTGGAGTATCCGTGAGCAGGTCGGCTTCTCCTCCTTCGTGTCGATCGGCTCGATGCTGGATGTCGATTTCGGCGACCTGATCGACTATGTCGGCAACGATCCGCGCACCCAGAGCATCGTCATCTACATGGAGTCGATCGGCAACGCCCGCAACTTCCTCTCGGCCGCCCGCGAAGTCGCGCTGAACAAGCCGATCATCGTGATCAAGGCTGGCCGCACCGAAGCCGCCGCGAAGGCCGCCGCCTCGCACACCGGCTCGCTCACCGGCAGTTTCGAGGTGCTCGATGCCGCCTTCATGCGCGCCGGCGTGCTGCGGGTGAATTCGATCTCCGAATTGTTCAACATGGCCGAAGTCCTCGGCAAGCAACCGCGCCCGAAAGGTCCGCGCCTGACCATCCTGACCAACGCGGGCGGTCCCGGCGTGCTTGCCACCGACGCGCTGATCGTCAGCGGCGGTGAACTCGCCGAGGTTTCGAAGAAGACCTTCGACGAACTGAACAGCTTCCTGCCCCCGCACTGGAGCCGCAACAACCCGATCGACATCCTCGGCGACGCCGGACCGGACCGTTATGCCAAGGCGCTGGAGATCGCCGCCAATGACCCCAACAGCGATGGCCTGATGGTCATCCTGACCCCGCAGGACATGACCGATCCGACCCAGACCGCGGAGAAGCTCAAGCCCTACGCGAAGATCGAGGGCAAGCCGGTCCTCGCCAGCTGGATGGGCGGCCCGGTGGTCTCCGCCGGCAACGACATCCTCAACCGCGTCGGCATCCCGACCTTCAACTACCCCGACACGGCCGCGCGCACCTTCACCTACATGTGGAAGTACAGCGACAACCTGAACCATCTGTACGAAATCCCCGAGCATTCCGAAATGGATACCGGCGACATGGGCAGCGGACGCGAAACCGCCAACGCCATCATCACCGAAGTCCGCAAGCAAGGCCGCACCACCCTGACCGAGTTCGAATCGAAGAAACTGCTCGCCGCCTATGGCATCCCGACGGTTCCCACGGAAATCGGCACCACCCGCGACGAGGCGGTGAAGCTCGCCGAGGCCATGGGCTATCCGGTCGTGCTGAAACTCCATTCCGAAACCATCACCCACAAGACCGATGTCGGCGGCGTGAAACTCAACCTCGGCAACCGCGAGGCGGTGCTCACGGCCTTCGACGAAATCCTCGCCTCGGTGACCGAAAAGGCCGGCGCGCAGCATTTCCAGGGCGTGGCAGTGCAGAAGATGATCAAGATGGAAGGCTACGAGATCATCGTCGGCAGCTCGATCGACCCGCAGTTCGGTCCGGTGCTGCTGTTCGGCAGCGGCGGTCAACTGGTCGAGGTGTTCAAGGACCGCGCCCTTGCCCTGCCCCCGCTGACCCGGACCCTCGCCCGGCGCAAGATGGAGAAAACCAAGATCTTCACCGCCCTCAAGGGCGTGCGTGGCCGCAAACCGGTGGACATGGCCACGATGGAACGGATCATGGTCCGGTTCAGCCAGATGGTGGTGGAGAATCCGTGGATCTGCGAGAGCGATATCAACCCGCTGCTCGTCTCGGCCGAACAGATCATCGCGGTGGACGCCCGCGTACTGCTGCATCCGCTGGACATGAAGGAAGAGGATCTTCCGAAACCGGCCATCCGCCCCTACCCGTCGCAGTACCAGACCGACGCCCACCTCAAGGACGGCACCCCGGTGCACATGCGCCCGATCCGCCCGGAGGACGAACCGTTGATGGTCGAGTTTCACAAAACCCTGTCCGACCGCAGCGTGCTCCAGCGCTACACCCAGGCCATCACCCTGAGCGAGCGCATCACCCACCAGCGGCTGACCCGGATGTGCTTCATCGATTACGACCGCGAGATGGCCCTGGTGGTAACAACGAAAAAACAGCCGGTCCCGGAGATCATCGCGGTGGGCCGCCTCAGCAAGATCCGCGGCACCGGCGAGGCACGTTTTGCCCTTCTGGTCAGCGATGCCTGGCAGCAACGCGGCCTCGGCAAGGTCCTGCTCGGCCGCCTGCTTGACATCGCCCGGCGCGAGACCGGCATCGACCGGGTGGTCGGCGAGATGCTCAAGGACAACATCGGCATGCAGCACATCTGCCGGAACGTCGGCTTCGCCCTCGCGGACGACCCGGCCACCGGCATGATCCGCGCCAGCATCAACGTGCATTCGTGATGTTCTGCACCTACGGCGATTGGACGGGACCTTCCGGCGTAGATCGCCGGAACGACAGAAAACCGCGGGTTACCCTTACCCCCGTAGGATGACCGCGATGGTCATACCGTTGAAGAAGGCGTGCATGGCGATCGAGGTGACCAGACTGCCCCGGTAGATGTAGGCAAGGGATAGCGCGGCGGACAGGATGAACAACGGTACCGCCGAGGGCAGGTGGCCGTGCACCAGGGCAAACAACACCGACACCGCGACGATGGCCGGCTTGACCCCGGCATACCGGGTGAGCGCCGGTAGCAGCACGCCGCGGAAGAGCAACTCCTCGACCACCGGAGCGATCACCACCGCGAGCAAGGCGAAGTAAACCTTGGTCGGCAGATCCGAGGCCCCGTGGATAATCCGGGTCACATCCTGTACCGGCGGTTCGTACCCTATCCAGTGCATCACAATCTGCGCCACGACATTGTATCCGATCAGCAGCGGCATGACCCCGGCCATGATCGCGACGCCCCACATCAGTTCGCGGCCAAACCCTTTCGACGAAAAGCCGAACGCCGTGCCCCAGGGCTGGCGGCGCAGGAACAGGGAACCCGCGATCAGGAAAAAACACAGCCAGTGAAAAAGCAAACTCTGCACGATGATCAGGGCGCGTTCCGCCTGCGACTCCGACCACGGCAGACGGCTGGCAAAGGCCGCGTGGGCCAGGGCAAACAGCACCTGGATGACCAGCAAGGGCAGCACGATCACCGCCGCCGAGCGCAGGCTCCACGGCCGCCAGGCCAACCGGCGCACCGGTTCGTCCCACGCCAGCGGCTTGCGCTGGATGCGCAACGTAAACGCGGTGAGCAGGATCATGCCGACGAGGAACACACTGCCGTACAACCAGACCACGAAGGTAACGTTGGCCTGGAGATGGGCTTCGATGCCGGCGAGATCGCCAGCCAGGTCGCCGGCCGTGAACTCGGCCGGCCTGTGTAGCCAGTCGTCCATGCCGGTCAACCGGCCGACCGGACCGTCTCGCGCACCATGTAAATCGGCTTGCCTTGCGACTCGTGGTAGGTGCGGATCTGCATTTCGGCCAGCAGACCCATGCTGATGAACTGCAGGCTGAACAGGATCATCATGAACGAGGTGACGATCCAGAACGGGCGTTTGATCAGGTCGGCCCCGAGTTCGGTGCCGAACACCTGGAACGAGAGGTTGGCGAGGACCATCACGGCCAGCATCAGAAAACCGGGCAGCGCAAAAAAGCCGCCGATCTTGCCGAAGATGTGGATCGGCCGGGTGCTGTAATGCAGCAGGAATTTCACCGTCAGCAGGTCGAGCACGACGCGGAACGTGCGCGAGATGCCATACTTCGAGCGGCCGAACTGGCGGGCATGGTGGCGCACCACCACTTCATCGATCGTGCCGCCGACCCAACTGGCAAGGGCGGGTATGAACCGGTGCATTTCGCCATAAAGGTTCACGTTCTTGATCACGTCGCGTCGGTAGGCCTTCAGTGTACACCCGTAGTCATGCAGGGCCACGCCGGTGATCTTGCTGATCAGTCCATTGGCGATGATGGAAGGCAGGCGGCGGTTGATAAAGGTGTCCTGGCGGTTCTTGCGCCAACCGCTGACCACATCAAAGCCCTGGTCGATGCGCTCCAGCAGCAGCGGGATGTCACCCGGGTCGTTCTGCAGGTCGGCATCGAGGGTGACCACGACCTCGCCGGCGGCGGCGTCAAACCCGGCACTCATGGCCGCGGTCTGGCCGTAGTTCCGGCGGAACCGGATGAGGACCAGGTGGGGAATTTCCCCGGCCATCCGGTTCAACACCTCCCAGGTCCGGTCCGAGCTGCCGTCATCGACCAGAATGATCTCGTAGGTGCGGTTCAGGGTGGACAAGGATTCGTGGAGCTTGCGGCAGAGCAATTCGGCGCTCTCCTCCTCGTTGTACACGGGGATGACCACGGAAACCTGGATGTTGGAGGGTGTTGTCATGGCAAGGTCTTGATCTACCTACTGTTGACCGGATGATGCGCACCCCGGCGCGGTTTGGCAATCCTGAATCCGATAATGGCTTGCCCCCTGCTACCGTACGATTTAGTGTTGCGGTATGGATTACACCCGTATCATAACATTGGAATCCGGGAAACGCAGCGGCAAGCCATGTATTCGAGGCATGCGCATTACCGTCTCCGACGTTCTTTCCTACCTGGCATCGGGAATGAGTCCAGAAGAGGTTGTTGCGGACTTTCCGGAACTGACCCTGGAGGATATCGCGGCTTGTTTGGCTTTCGCGGCTGATCGCGAGAGAAAGTTATCCATCGCCGCGGCATGAAATTCCTGATTGACCAGAACCTGTCGTTTAAACTCGCTGATGCCCTACAGGAACGATATCCCGGGACCCGGCACGTTGCGTCCCTTGAAATGACCACCGCAAGCGACGATGCCGTCTGGGAATCCGCCAAAACAGGTTCATTCACCATTTTAAGCAAAGACAGCGATTTCATGCATCGAAGTTTGCTTCATGGGCACCCCCCGAAAGTGGTTCAATTGCTTTGCGGGAATTGTTCGACCGCGAAGATCGTGGCGATTCTCCTACGGGATCAATCCGTGCTAGATGGCTTTATTCAAGATCCGACGGAATCGCTGTTGATCCTGAAGTAAGCAACTTGCAGACAAGCGGTCAGAATCAGTCCTGCAAGACCGCCATCGCAGCGGCGGGATCGGCGACGCGCACGACGATCATGCTGGTCAGCGGGGTCGGGCTGTCGGCGGAGTAGGCGTACTCGATGTTGATGTTCGCGGCGGACAGGCGGTCGATGACCGAGGCGAGGCCGCCCGGCCGGTTGGCCACTTCCAGCAGCAACACCTCGCGCTCGAGCACGAGGTGACCGGCCTTGTTCAACGCATCGCGGGCGACGTCGAGTTTGTCCACCGTCACCCGCAGGTAGCCGATCTCGAGGCCTTCCGAAAGCGACAAGGCGAGCAGGTTGACCCCGGCCTCGCGCAAGACATCGATCACCGAACGCAGGGTGCCCGGCCGGTTCTCCAGAAAGACGGAGATTTGGTGACCGATGCGGACGGCGAGGAACGGTTGGTCGGCCTGATTCATGATCAGGCAAACCGCAATGCGGCCTTCTCCAGCCGGCGCGCCAATTCGGTAAGCACCCGGTCGTCATCGGCCTTTCCGGCCGACTCGAAGGTGGACGAAAAGCGCAGGAACGCGCCGACGTCATCCCACGGCACGGTCGACACCGACTGTTCGCGGATCAGGTACTGGGACGCCGCTTCGGCGTTCGGGAAATCGATTCCCGCCCCGCCGACCGGGGCCTGGGTGTACAGGAAGAACGTACCGCCGGGCATGGTGGCGTCGAACCCGGCGTTCTTCAGAACCTTGACCAACTTCTCGAGGCGTACGCGGTAGTGTTCGCGGATCATCTCGGAGAGGGCGATGTCGGCGATGCCGGCGCAGGCCGCGACCTGGATGGCCTTGAACTGGCCGGAATCGCAGTTGTCCTTCACTTCGGCGAAGGCCTGGACCACGCGGGCCGGGCCGGCCACGAAGCCGAGGCGCCAACCGGTCATGTTGTAGCTCTTGCTCATCGAGTGCAGCTCGATCGCGACCTCCGCCCCGCCGGGGCGGCCGAGGATCGACAGGCGTTCCGGGCCGTACGACAGGGTGGCGTAGGCGGCGTCCTGGACGATCAGGATGTTGTGCTGCTTGGCAAACGCGATCAACGCGTCGAAAAACGCGGCGGTCGGCGCCGTGCCGGTCGGGTTGTTCGGGTAGTTCACATAGAACAGCTTGGTGCGTTTGAGCACGTCGGCGGGAATGGCCTGGAGGTCGGGCAGGAAGCCGTTTTCCTTTTTCAGTGGCACCTTGACCACCTCGCCACCGAGGTACTTCGCATGGGTGGCGAGCACGGGATAACCGGGCACAGTCTGGAGCACGACATCGCCGGGGTTGATGAAGCACAGGGGCAACATCGCGAGTACCGGCTTGGAACCGATGCTGTGGTTGATCTGGGTATCGGGGTCGATACCGGTGACCCCGAAGAACTTGGAGAGGTATTCGGCGGCGGCGAGTTTGAACTCCCGGATGCCGTTGTCGGCATATCCGCGGTTGGCCGGATTGTCCACGGCCTTCTTCAAGGCCTCGCGGATCGCGGCCGGAGCCATCTGGTCGGGCTCGCCGACACCGAAGTCGAGCAACTCGACATCGGGACGCGCGGCCCGGGCCGCCGCCTTGGCACGTTTGATTTTCTCGAACTTGTAGATCTCGTTCGATTCACCGAAGTTTTTACCGCCGATACGTTCGGCGAAGAGGTTTTGCAGGTTCATGGAATGGGGGGGGTGTCGGGTGTCAGGTTTCGGGTGTCAGTGTTCAGTGTTCAGTGTTCAGCAAAAGTCGTAATCGCAATCCTATTCGTAATCGATAGCAGGAGGATATCTTCCGGCATGCCGGCCGGAACGATCTCCGCCCGGCGCGGACGGGAATATCCGGCACGGGCGGCGATTTGTCCAACGGGAAGTGAGGGCCTACTGGATCGCCCCGCCGATGAACACCATGACGAACAGGGCGACGGTTTCGATGACGCCGAGCACCATCAGGTAGTTGCCGAATCCCTTGCCGGTCTCGGCCAGCGCATCGGCCGCTCCCGCGCCGGCCTTGCCTTGCAGCCAGGCCGACAGGCCCATGGCGATGCCGCCGAACAGGCCCGCGCCGATCATGGCCGGCCAGTAGGATGCGTTCGCCGCGACCGCGGTGTTGATGTTGCCGAGCAGGATCATGCCGTAGATCGTCTGCGACAACGGTGCGCCGACGAAGGTCACGAGGATGAACGGCGCCGCCTTGCTCTGCGCAAAACATTTCTTCCAGGCACCCACCGCGGCGGCTCCGGCGGCTCCGGTGCCGAGGGCCGATCCCATGGCGGCAAACGCGATCGCGGCGGCCGCGCCCAATTTACCCAAACCGATCATGACTTCCTGTTCCATACTGTTACTCCTTCTGGTGGATCATCCGTTCTTGCGTTTCCGGGAAAAGGGTTCGTATCCGTGGCCGGTCCACTGGACGCCGAGGTGAGACGAAAATTCGAGGGTGTTCAGGCGCACGCCGTGCACGAGGATGCCCATGAACCCGAGCACGATGTTGAGGGTGTGCCCGGCGAGCAGGATCAGCGCGGCACCGAGACCCGACCACAGGCTGGACACGCCGTTGGCGAGGGCCATGCTGTTGAAGGCCTGGGCGACGGCGAGCGAGGCGAAGCCGACCGCGAACAGGCGGATGTAGGACACGACATCAACAAAATTGCCGACGATGTTCAGCGGGAACATCACGTGCTGGAACCATTCCTCCTTGAGTTTGGCCGGAGGGGTCATGAACAGCAGGATCAAGCCGGAGCTGATCACCGGGAGCCAGGCAATCCACGGTGGCAAGGGCTGGTTCAGCACCAGATGATGGGCCACGAAGTACATGGTCCAGGTCATGCCGATCCAGCCGAGCTGGGCGAGCGCGACCGGCTGCGGGGCCCAACGGATGATGTTCCACACGTGGGCACAGGTCAGGTGCACCGCACCGATCAGGAAACACAGGCTCTTCATGTTCTCCGGGTCGGTGAGCCACGAGACCATGAATCCCTCAAGCAGCGGCGGCACCCGGGTGGCGCCAAAGTAGGTGCCGGTGATCACACCCCAGACGATGGTGCCGATGCTGTTGATGGTGAGCAGGGTGAAGGGTTCGGACGGGGCGGTTTTCCATTTCCGCCGGGCCAACCGGGTGGCGACGAGGAACAAGGCTCCGTACCCGGCATCGCCGATCAGGATGGCGAAGAACAGGCTGAAATACACGAGGAAGAGCAGGCTCATGTCCACCTCGCGGTACCCGGGGAGGACGTTGATGCCGCGCAGCACCGACTCGATGGGACGAATCCAGCGCGGGTTCCGGATGAGGGTCGGCACGTCCTCGTCCGGGGAGGGATCCTCGATCTGCACCCCCCACCCTTCGCGACGGGCGGCGGCGAGCACGGTATCGGCATGGTCCGCGGGCAGGTAACCGCGCAGGTAGGCGACCGGGGCGGCATTGCCCATGCCGTCGCGCGCCTCGAGGAAGTGTACGGTGTCCTCGAGTTGGTCGCGCAACGCAGCCACCACCTCGTGATCGCCCTCATGCAGGCGCAGCGAGGCGACACAGTCGTCAAGCCGGGCTCGGTATTCGGTGATCTGCTCATCGAGCTCGGCGAGGGAACGATCGGGCAGGCGGAACTCGGGAACGGGAAGCGAGGCGTCGACCGAGCGGGAAACCAGCGCGAAACGGGCGCCATTCTTGTCGCGGTTGATTTCGACAAGGGCCGCCCCGGCGGGTGCAACCGGGTCCACGCCGGGAGAAACGGCATACAGGCGGATAAAGATGCCGTGCGCGTGCAAGTCACGGACGAAGCCGGGATCGAACGAGCCGAACGGCTCGATGCGGGCGCGCTCGGCCAGCAGGGCCTCCAGGGCATCCTCGATGTCCTTTTTGTCCTGCAACATGGTCCAGACCAGGCTGACGATCACATCGGCCGACAGGCCGGAGGGCGATACGGCGGCCTTGCGCGGCATCGTCTCGAGGGCGCGTTTGACATAGGCGAGGTGGTTGCGGGAGGTCTCGAGGGCGCGGCTGTCGGGCGGCTTCAGGTTGGTCACGTGCACCACCCCGAGGTCCTGGAGCGAACGCAGGGTGGCGTCGCGCGAGGACGCGAGGCACAGCAGGGTCAGGCGTTTCATCGGCACGATCATGACGCGGCGCCCTCCGCGGTCTTCTTCTTGGCGATCTTGCCGCGGGCCACCTCGGAGGTCTGGACATCGCCGAGGTAGATGCGGATCATGCGGATGTTGTTGCGCGCCTCGGGAATCTTCACCTTTTCAAACAGGTTCACGCGCTGGCTGGTCGTGCGCAGCTCATCGGCGATGAGCTGGCGTTGCTCCCGCAGGATGGTCAACTCGATCTTCATGCGCACGGCGCGTTCGATCGCGGCCAGTCCGTCGTCGTGCCAGCTGTCGGTGGCGTGAAGGTCGAGCGGAAGGCGGTTCAGGACGACTTCCTTCAACACCGGGATGTTGACGCCGGCAATGTTGCCGGTGGTGGTTTTGACCTCGGCGAGGTGGAGGTGGCGGGCGAGATCGACCGGAACGGCGAACAGCTTGATCCAGGGGCCGATTTCCTCCACGAACTTGCGCTGCTCGTCCTGCTTGGCCTCGATCCGCTGGTCGAGCAGGCGCAGCTCGAGCTGGAGCTGCTGCTTCTTGAGCAGCAGCGTCGGCAGGTAGCGCTTGAACCGCTTCAGGGCGTCGCGCTGGGCCTTCAACTCGTTTTTCGTGTATTTGATTTTGGCCATGGCTTCGGTCTACTTGAAATCGCGAAGACTCCGCAGTTTCATCCCTTACTTCGGCCAGAACTTCTCCACCAGCTTGGTCGGGATGCCGGTTTCGGCGCGGTCAAAGCAATCGGCGAGGATGGCCCAGCCGAGGTCGAGGGCCTTTTCGATCGGGATGTTGACGGTGAGGTCCATCATCTCCGCCTCGAAGCGTTGGCCGTACTTGAGCAGTTTCGAGTCCCAGGCGCTCATGCGGAAACCCATCGACTGCTTTTCCAACGTGTCCTTGTAGGAGGCGTAGAGCTGGATCATGCTGTCCATGATGGTGCGGTGATCCTCGCGGGTGCTCTTGTTGACGAGTTGCTTGAGGCGGCTCAGGGAGCCGAAGGGCTCGATGCGGCCGTTGCGCAGGTAGAACTGGCCCTCGGTGATGTAGCCGGTGTTGTCGGGCACCGGGTGGGTGACGTCGTCGCCGGGCATCGTGGTCACGGCGAGGATGGTGATCGAGCCGGCGGTATCGAAGTCCACCGCCTTCTCGTAACGCGAAGCCAGCTGGCTGTAGAGGTCGCCGGGGTAGCCGCGGTTCGACGGGATCTGCTCCATGGTGATGGCCACTTCCTTCATCGCATCGGAGAAGGTGGTCATGTCGGTCAGCAGCACCAGCACCCGTTTGTCCTGCAGGGCGAACTGCTCGGCCACGGCGAGGGCGAGGTCAGGAACCATCAGGCATTCGACCACCGGATCGGAGGCGGTGTGGATGAACAGCACGGAGCGCGACAGGGCGCCCTGACTCTCCAGGGTGTCGCGGAAGAACAGGTAGTCGTCGTGCTTCAGGCCCATGCCGCCAAGCACGATCACATCGACCTCGGCCTGCATGGCGATGCGGGCCAGCAGCGGGTTGTAGGGTTCGCCGGCGACCGAGAAGATCGGAAGCTTCTGCGACTCGACGAGGGTGTTGAAGAGGTCGATCATCGGGATGCCGGTGCGGACCATGTTCTTCGGGATGATACGTTTGGCCGGATTGGCCGAGGGACCGCCGATCGGGGTCATGTTTTCGGTAATGGCCGGGCCACGATCCCGGGGCGTGCCGCTGCCGGTGAAGACGCGGCCGAGCAACGCGTCGGAAAACGGCACGCGCATGGTGTGGCCGAGGAAGCGGACCTCCGAATCGGTGGCGATGCCGCGGCTGCCCGCAAAGACCTGCAGGTACACGCGTTCGCCGTCGAGGCGGATGACCTGGGCGAGCGACGTGCCGAAGGGCGAGCGCACCTCGGCCAGTTCGCGGTAGCCGACACCGTCGGCCTTGACCACGATGACATTGCCGGCGATCTGTTCGATGTTGGTGTGGACCTTACGCATAGTCGGCGACCTCCGCGAGGGACTTCTCGATCAGCTCCTCGGTCTGCTTGAACTCGGGTTTGTCCCGGCCGATCCGGTTCCAGTCCTTGGTCATCTGGGTCAGCTTCTGGAAGAAATGGCGGGCCTCGTCCTTTTCGGTGAAATGCATGCGCGTCTTCAGGATCTTGAGGATGCGGGCAAAGACATACTCCTGGCGGTCACCGGGGGTCGCGCTGTCCACCTCGTCAAACGCATCCTGCTGGAGGTAGACGGCGTCGAGGTACTCTCCCTTGAGGTACAGGATGAAATCGTCGATCGAGGTGCCTTCCTCACCGACCACCTTCATCATCTGGCTGACCTCGTTGCCGGTGCGCAGCAACTTGCGGGCAAAGGCCACGTCGTCGCGGTTGAACACGCCTTCGTACTTGCTCCAGCTTTCCAGAGGATGGATGGCCGGATAGCGGCGGGCATCGGAACGCTCGCGGGACAGGCCGTGGAACGCGCCGACGACTTTCAGGGTGCTCTGGGTCACCGGTTCCTCGAAGTTGCCGCCGGCCGGGGAGACCGTGCCGCCGATGGTGACCGAGCCGGTGCCGCCGTCGTGGAGGCGCACCAGGCCGCCGCGTTCGTAGAAGGCGGCAATGACCGATTCCAGGTAGGCGGGGAAGGCTTCCTCGCCGGGGATCTCCTCCAGGCGGCCGGACACTTCGCGCAGCGCCTGGGCCCAGCGCGACGTCGAGTCGGCGAG
>CALBHI010000284.1 GCA_937894535.1 uncultured Verrucomicrobiota bacterium | reverse complement strand
CTGTACGCGCTGGGCCGGCCGGATATCGGACTGCGGTTGACCTCCGATGAACGGGATGTGTACCGGCTTGATGCCGACAGCCAGATCGAGGACCGGATCCGCCAGTTGTACGGCCCCGACCTGCTGCGCGACCTGTGTCCGGTGGCGTGGTCGAACGATGCGTGGCGTATCCACGGTCTGGCCAGCCATCCACGCCTGCACCGGGCGGACAAGGCGGAGCAGTACATCTATGTCAACGGCCGCCCCGCCAGCGCCCCGGTTCTCGGCTATGCGATCAGCGAAAGTTACACCGACCGGATACCTCGCGGACGCCACCCGGTCCTGTTCCTGTTTGTCGAGATTCCGCCCGGCGATGTCGATGTCAATGTCCATCCCACCAAGAAGGAGGTTCGCTTCCGGCGGGCCGGACCGTTGCGCGACGCCGTGATGGAAGCCCTGACCTCGGCGCTTACTGCCCGCATCACCGAGCCGGCCGCTGTGGCGGGAACCCCGACCCGTGACCGGGTCACGGCGGATGGAACCGTACGGCCAGGCGCGGAACCGTTCATGCGGGTACCTGATTTGCCCGTGCTGCCCGCCTTTGATTACCCGGTGCCTGACCGGACCGTGGTCCCATTGTCCCCAGCCGGGACGGCGGCGCCAGCCTCGCCGGCCGGATCCTTTGCCGCTTCCGCGTCGGCCACCCCATCCAGCCAACGCGCACCCTGGCACTGGTGCCGGATTCTTGGCCAGATTGCCGATTTCTTCGTCGTCCTGGAAACGGACGAGGGCATGATCCTGATGGATCCGCAGGCCGCCCATGAGCGGGTCCTGTTCGAGCGGTTCATGCGCGAACTCAAGGAGCGCAAGCTCGATACGCAAGGATTGCTCACCCCTGAAACGGTCACCTTGCCCCCGCTGAAGGCCGCCCTGGTGCGCAAACATCAAAAGGTTTTGCAGGAAATCGGGGTGGGGGTATCGGAGTTTGGCGGGGACACCTTTCTGGTCGAATCCATGCCATCCGTGTTGGGCGAACTGTCCGCGGCCGCGCTGCTGGCGGACGTCACCGAGGAGCTCGAGCTCGTCGGAAAACAAACCTCCGGCCTGTCCGCACTGCGGGACGCCGTCATGCAGATGGCGGTGCGCGCCGCCGTGCGCAGCACCACCCAGCTGTCACGCGAGGAATTGGAGCGGCTTATCAGCGATCTCGCCATGACCGCCATGCCGTACACGAGTCCGCGGGGAAGGCCGACCCTGGTGTTCACCAGCATCCAGGAGCTAAACCGTAAATTCGGCCGCGCCTAGGCTCAGGCCGGACGGGATATCCCCCGTGAATTCCCTCACACCGTCGCGGCATTCGCCTCGGCGTTAGCCTTGATGGCCTGTGCGGGAAATTTTGCCATGATTTCCTCGCGGAAACTCCGGTAGGCCTTGCGGTAGCGTTCCTGTTCGGTCGGGGACAGCGACTGGATATTCGCCTGCTGGAGGTTGCGGTACGGTTTGTGACCCAGCCGCAGCAAGTGCCACAATCCGTGGAAAATGTCGTCAGCCCGGCGCCGGTAATGCATGGCCGGCAATACGCATTCATCCGGACGCGCATCCAGGAACTGGCACAGGAAGCCCTCTTCGCCTTCGAGGTGCGCCTGGTGCTGCATCATCGAATGGGCAGACTGGACGTTGTGGGAAATCAGCCGCAGGAAGTGCAGCAGGTCGTGCTCGGACTGGGTCGATGCCGGTGACTTCGTGGAGAAAAAGGCATGGAACTGCGCGGTCTTCAGCAACGTGATGACCTTGTCCACATGCTCAATGCGCGCGGTGGTATCCATCTCCTGCATCGGCATGTACAACAGCTCCACCGCGCGCTCGAAATAGACGTCGCGGCGGGCCAGGTGGATCGGCCGGTTCAGGTTGAAATCCTTAGCGCTCACAGGGAACACCTAGCATAACGGTCGTGGATTGGCAATCATCGCCCGGATGCAGGCCCGCATCGATGCTTGCCAGCCGGACGTTGGCCGGGTATGTTACCCGCTCGATTGAAGGCAGATGAGCCGGAGGTACTATGCTTGGTGGTAAAGAAGATATTCTGGAGCTTGATGGAACGGTCCTGAAGGTCCTTCCCGCGACGATGTACCGTGTGAAGCTGGAAAGCGGCCACGAGATTCTCGCCCACATCTCTGGAAAAATGCGCAAGCATTTCATCAAGATTACCACCGGCGACAAGGTCAAGGTCGAGATGTCGCCCTATGACCTGACCAAGGGTCGGATCACCTACCGCCACAAGGCTTGATGGCCTAAAGGCCGAGGGCCTTCGCCGCCATCTTGAAGTCTTCCGGAATCGTCGCCCGCGCCTGCACGAAGGTCTGCGTATACGGGTGGGGGAACCCCAGCAGCACCGCATGCAACATGTGCCGTTTCAAGGTGCGCAATACCGGATTGTCCAGCGTGGTGGCCCCGTACTGTTTCTCCCCGGCCAGGTGCAGGCCGAGCGCGGTCAGATGACGCCGGATCTGGTGGGTACGTCCGGTGATCAGGGTGAATTCGAGCCGTGACGCCGGGCCTTTGCGCTTCATCACCTTGACCAGCGTCATGGCATCCTCGCCGTCAACCGGACGGTTGATGACCTCCAGGCTTTCCGGCAGGTTTCCGATGACCAGGCCCTCGTAGAGCTTTTTCACCTCGCGGCGCTGGAATACCGGGATCATCCGCTGCATATCCTCGCGTGACCAGGCCAGCAGCATGCAGCCCGAGGTCTCGCGGTCCAACCGGTGCACCGCATGGACCGTTCGCTTCAGTTCACGTCCCAGCTTTTCCTCGACACTGCCGGTTCCGTTGGCCAACCATCCGGCCGGTTTGTTGATGATGATGAAGTGATCGTCCTGCCAAAGGATATCGCATGGTTTTTCCACTTCCGGGGTCATCATGCCGTGGATCTCGATCAGGTCGCCGATCTGCACGGCATGCCGGGCCATCCACACCCGCTGGTGGTTGATAAACACCTGGCGGGAATCGATGCGCCGCTTGGCCTCGTTGCGGGTCAGGCCCAGACGGCGGGCCAGCAAGGCGATCAGTTCCAGGCCTTTTTCGCCGCCGGCCACCTTCAGTTGGATCGGTTTGCTCATGGGCGGATCATTCATGGAAGCAGCCGGTTTGACAAGTCCCGTATCCCTGCATGCGTTGTCCGGTAAAACGTATCCAAAGCAAAAGCTTGTCTATCTGCCGGATTTCCCTTAGGAACAGTCCCACAAGACCGGTTCGGAACGTCCCGCAGCCGGACGTTGCCGGACCGGTTGTGTTATGTAGGGAGTTGTACCATGTCGAACCTGTTGAATGCCGACCAGATCAAGGAAGCCATCGAGCGGGATGATTGCCCGTGGAGTACGGTGGAATCGAGCCTGAAGGCGCTGTACCGCAGCGGTCCGAAGGCGCAAGCCGACAGCCTGTCCGATCTGGCCGCCACCGCCCTGGAAGCCGCGGGAAACCTTGATGGCTGGCTGGGTGTGATGGAGGTTCGCGCCAGCGCTTCCACCGATCCTGGATCGGCTTGGACCGCCCGCGTGCTGAAAGTGCTGGGCAGCGAATGGGAGCAGAAGGCCTTGGTGGAACAGGCCGGGTTCGACTCCGGGATCAGCGCCGGCGAAGCACTCCGCCGCCTCCGCCTGTTGCGTGGCCTCAAGGAAGGATCGGTCTGCTTCGACAAGACCTGGGGAACCGGGGTGATCGGCAAGACCGACTTCTTCTATAAACGTGTCGAGATCGACTTCCGTAAGAAACGCGGCCACCAACTCGCCTTGTCCTACGCCGCGGAGAAGCTCCTGCTGCTCGATGAGAACCACATCCTGTACTGGCGTCACCAGAAACCCACGGAATTGGTTGATCTGGTCAAGGCGAAACCCGGTGAAGCCTTCAAGCTCGCCCTGCGCTCCTTTGGCGCCCTGTCCGCGGTGCAACTCCAGGAGAAGATGGTTCCGGATGTCCTGGATGAAAAACAATGGAAGTCGTTGTGGGACGGTGCCCGCAAGGAACTCAAGGCCGACAAGACCGTGCAGATCCCTTCCAACAAGAAGGAACCCATCCGGCTGATCGACGAAGCCCGCGCCCATGACGTCAGCAACGACCTGAATGGCCTTGCCGCGGAACGCAACCTGGAAACCCTGGCCCTCCGATTCGAGGAACTCGCGGAGGAGATTGGGCAGGGTGGTCTGACCGATCAGCAGCGCGGCATCCTGCAGGATCGGCTGGCCTTCGTGGTCAAGGGCGCCTGGCCGCGGCAACTGACGCTGTTGATCCGCACGAAGATGGCTGCAGTATCCCTCGGTGTGGATGATGAGGGCAAACCCGAACTCGCTGCGATCGAAAAGTTCCTCGACGAGGACATCTTCATGGAAACGCTGCGCAAGCTTCCGGTAAAGCATTCCGCCCGCTTCCTGCGCTACCTGTCCGCGCATAACAAGGAAAAGATCGATGGGATGCTGGTGGTCTTGCTGAAGAAGATGGACATCGGTTCGATGGCGGAAGTGATCAACTACCTGTTTGAACACGGCCAGGAACGCCAGGTCGCGGAGATCTTCCGCTCGGCGGTCGATACCCGCGAGCCCGGCATCGAAATCCTGAGTTGGCTCTCCCGCAACATGGAGAAGGTGGCCGCCTGGAACCTCGGCCCGATGAACCAGATGCTGCACTTCATGGTGGATGAGATCGAGAAGGACTACAACGGCGATCAACTCAAGGCCCAGAACCAGCTCAAGGAACGCTTCAACAAGTCCGAGTGGATGAAGTCGGCGATGGGTCAGCTTGACGAGGCCCAGCGCGAAGTGATCACCATGCGGGTGAAGCACTCGACCGGCTGGTCGATGCTCGACCGCCAGTCCCAGCTCGCCACGATGGTCAAGCTGTTCCCCGAACTCGAAGCCCTGATGGCCAGCAGCAGCAAGCAGGAACAGTCCGCGCCGAAGGGCCCCCTGACCTCGGTCCGCACCTACGAGGAACGCAAGGAACAGCTGCAGCGCATTGTCAACGTCGAGATTCCCCGCGTGGCCAAGGAAATCCAACTGGCCCGCGAATACGGCGACCTCCGCGAGAACTTCGAATACAAGGCCGCCAAGGATGCCCAGGCGCTGCTGTTCCGCCGTCGCGACGAAATCGCCGCCATGCTGACCAAGGTGACCCCGACCGACTTCAAGGACTTGCCGACCGACAAGGCCGGCCCCGCCACGTCGGTCACCGTGACCTACGGCGATGGCAAGGTGGAGACGTTCCACCTGCTGGGCGAGTGGGATACGGATCCGACCCTCAGCATCATCTCCAGCAATTCCCGCATGGCCCAGGTCCTGAGCGGACACGTGGCTGGCGATTCCATCATGGTCCCGACGGAAAACGGCGAGGCGACCTGCACGGTAACCGCGATCAGCGCGTTGCCGGACAAGATCCGCCTGTGGATTGAGCGGAAACTGTAAGCGTGGAATCGCTGATCCAGCAATTCCTCAGCCGCGACGCCGGCCCGTTTGTCCAGTTCATCAAGTATGCACTGGCCGGCGGGATCGCCACCGCGGTGGATATTGCGGTGTTTTACCTGGTGGCCTGGAAATTCATTCCCGCCCTGCGCGAGGATGACCCGGTCGTAAAGCGGCTGGGCATGAAGGTCAAACCGGTCACCGAGGCACAGCGCTCCGCTCGCTTCGTGTATGTCACGCTGATCGCCTTCCTGTTCTCCAACCTGACCGCCTACCTGATCAACATCGCCTGGGTGTTTGAATCCGGCAAACACGCCTGGTGGATCGAGTTGCTGCTCTTTTACGCGGTCTCCGGCATCAGCATCTTCATCGGCGCCGGCATCGGGTGGGTGATGATCAAGTGGTTCCACCTGAGCACCACC
>CALBHI010000283.1 GCA_937894535.1 uncultured Verrucomicrobiota bacterium | reverse complement strand
GGTCGGATTTGCCCCGAATTCAAGGCGGAGCAGCGGGGGCTGGACTCAAGTCCGCACCCGCTGCTCCAACGCAGAAGGCGGGGTAAATCCGGCCGTCGTTCCGCGGCCCGAAGAATCCAGGCATCATCCCAACCCACACGCGCCACCTCAAATACACCGCGAGTCACCCGCCGCAAGCAAGGCGGGCGTGGGCACGGTCGACCCATGTCGTTCCCCGGAAGAAGTGGCAGCCGGTCTCGGCACACAACAACCGCGACGCCCGGAGTCACGACGTAAAATAGTTGATTATATTGACCATTCATCATAAGCGGCTTATGGTCATTCCCAGACATGAAGGGGACACTCAAAGAGTACCTGGCGCGGATCGGAAGCCGCGGCGGCTTAAAAAGCAGGCGTCGCTTGGATTCCGAGGATGCCAGGAATATGGTTATCAGCAGGGAGATTGGACGCGCTTATCGCGATTTCCACACCCAATGTTTCTGGAGCAGTCCCAAAACGTTTCGTCCCGGGCTACATGACAAGCAATGGGTGGTGAGTCAGTTGCGGAAATACGGTGGCAAGGCGGGATGGGAAAGGGCGGCTCGGTTGTGCCGTTAACTGAATTACAAAAGAACGTATTGTCCCTCCTTTCCGGCAACCGCTCGGAAGAGAGCCATCTGGCCGGCGCTGCGGGCGTGCACATGGCCGCCGCGTCTCCCCGCAAGAGTGCGGCCCTTGATCTTTTTCATGATCATGAAGAAGTGGTTGCATCGGCATTTGCCATGGATAGCCGCCTTCTGGAGCGGGAAGGCTATTCATTGACGATGCAGCTGTCGCAACCCGGCTTTATTCGCGCGGTGGTGTCCGATCAACAGCACGAACAGATCCGCGTCGACTGGGCCTATGATTCCGCCTGGCGCTTTTTGCCTCCGGTAAAACTGGAGGGCGTGGGCTTTGTCCTTCACCCGGTCGATCTCGCCGTCAACAAGGTTCTTGCGTTGATTGGCCGAGAGGAACCGCGCGACTTTATTGATGTTGTTTATCTTCATCAACGCGTACTCCCTCTGGGTGCCTTGGCCTGGGCCGCTTGCGGGAAAGACCCGGGCCTGAACCCTGACATGTTGCTGGAACTGTTATCCCGCCGCGGCCGCATGAGAAAAGAAGACTTGGATCGCCTTGATCTCGTGGTTTCGCTTGATCCGGCGGAGCAGAACCGGATGTATCGCGATGCGTTACAGCAGGGGAAAGAATGGATTGCGACGCGACCACCGGAAGAAGCGGGCTGCCTTTATCGCAGGAGCGAATCAGGCGGATTCTTTGCTCCGCGGTCAGGTGAACCGTACATCATACACCGGGGAACCCAAGGGGGCGTCCTTCCGGTCACCCCATCCCATCAATCATACCTGAATGATGCTGACGAACGAGCGAGGCTCGAATCGTTCTTTGATCACCGCGTGCAGTAGATCTACAGAAATGGTTCCGCCCCCTTGTACGCTCGCGGGCAAGATGAAACTACCGGGATCAGACGATAACCATTCACCCGGTGTCGTCGCCACGTGCTCATGGTGAACAGCAAACACGAACCCCGACACCCACCACCTGTCCCGCTATTCCAGATCGTGCTCGGTAATCCCCACCGACCGCTCGATTTCGGTCAGCGGCATTGCCGGCAATCCCTGGCGCTTGAGCTCCCGGCGGTACTCGAGAAAATGCTCCTTCTGCGTTGCCATGGTGATCGGACGGGTGGTGATGACCGGCTCCTCCTCCGACGAGCCATCAAACACCCTCTCCGCCTCCACGACCGACACCGAACCCGTTCCCGACCAACGCCAGGATGGATCCGGCGACAACGTGATACCGTTTTCCGACACCACCACCTGCACCCCGTTGCTCGACAACGCCCCCTCGATCAACGTGATCCCCTCCTCGTCATCCACCCGCAACGTCTCCAAGGTCATCGTCGCATACGTCCCGGCAGCCAACGTCACCGGCACCTCCTTGAGTTTTTGGTACAGATAAACGACCTGTTCGATCGGGGATTCACGAAAATTCATCTGAATCATTCGCCCCGGCACCGCACCCTGCGCCATCGACACACCCCACCCCACCATCATGCAACCGACGAGAAACAGCCTCATTCCATCTCCTTGTTGGACCAGCAAAAATAAACGCACTGACGCCAGAACCACGCTACCCGCGCAGCCAGATCAAGGTCAAGGCCGACCGGAAAACAGCCCGTCAAAACGCGGGACCACGATGTTTCGAGAGCAAAACTTTCGAGGACGTCCGGGGTCAGACCATCCCTCTGAACGTGGTATTCGCGGAACAGAGGCCCGTCTCCGTCCCGATCGAAAACGCATTGGGACTAGGCCGTGGCACATCGGACTCATCCCGCATCCATGTTCGTGTAGAAAATGAAGGGAAATGATCCGGGATGATAACCGCCTTTATCGGGCAGACTCCGCCTCCGGCGGGCGAGCGAAGCGACGTTTACCCGCCGGAGGAGGGCCGATGCGTGACCGCTTGGATTCTTCGGGTAATCCCACGGCAAGCGGGATTGCCCGAAGAATCCAGGTATCATCCAAACCCGCACCCGCCACCGCGACGCACTGCGCGTCACCCGCCGCGGGCGCGGCGGGCGTGGTCGAGCCATTGCAGGGTGTCGTCGAGACCGGCGTGGGCACGGTCGACCCAGGCCGTACCCCAGAAGAAGTGGCAACTCGTCTCGGCACGCAACAACCGCCAGAACGCCTCCTCCAGGCAACGGTTCTCGGTGTGGTTGGACCAGCCGCGGTTGGACGCATCCTCGCGGGCGGCGTGGACCTTCTGGCTGACCTCGGCCAGGCGCGCCCAGGCATCGCGCTGCATCTGCGAGCCGGTCCACTGCACAAAGCCGATGCCGTGGTGGAAGCCGGTGTTCCACGCGCCGGTGCGGACGATCACATACCCGTGCGCGCCGTGGGTGTCGAGGTAGTCGTCGATGAAGGTCGGCATGACCCCGGAGGTGCGGCTGCGGGCCTGTTCGCACAAGGGCTGGTAGAACGAACCCCAGAAATTCGCCGCCCAGTTGACGTTGCGGAACCAGCCCCCGTTTTCGCCATCGGTCGCGGTACACACCAGCGGCTCGAAGTCGCAGAATTTCGTGCGCTCCTTGACCTCGTTGATGAACCAACCGGTCTCGAGTCCGCTCTCCTGCGCGATCGACAGGTCGCGGTCGCGCGGGATGACCACGATCTCGGAATCGCCAAACTTCGCGAGGTGCGGACGGTAGCGCTGCTCCTCCCACTTCATCGGGGTGATCGGCACGATGTGTTCGGCATCGACGATGACATACCGGTACCCCGCGCGCTTGAGCAGCGGGATCATCTCCATCGAGAACCCCATCTCCGGCGGCCAGAATCCATTGAACGAATCGCGCGGGAACAGATGGTGGCCGATGCTCAACCAGCGCTTCACGTGCTCCTCGCGGTCGCGCTCGGGAATCAGCGGAAACACCGGATGGTAGTAGCCGGTGCCGACCAGGTCGATCGCCGGATTGCGCAACCGCCACAGCAAGTCGCCACACTTGACGATGCCGTACACCCGCGATTGGAAATCGTGGTTCGATAGCGCCTCGAGCAGCGTGCCGCTCATCGACAGGTGGACGCGCGCGACATCCTCCCACCCCTCGACCGCACGCGGGATGCGGTCGTAGGCGAACAACACTTCCTTCCCCTGCCACTCGGACAGCGGGTTGTTCAACATCTCATCGATGTTCCCCCACGGTTGGTGGAGGTTCAGCACGAGCGCATGGTATACATGATTCGGCATAACGGGTTGCTCCTGATGCACATCCTACACAGCAGGCCACGTCCGTGCAAACAGGAATAGCACCCCGTGCCGCCACATGCCTTCAGGCCTCAACGCATGGCGCGCACATGCGGGTAGTTCAGGATCTTGCTGTCGCCGGTGATGACGCAGAGGTTGTGCAGCCTGGCCGTGGCGACGATAATCCGGTCGGCCAGATCCTTGTGGAATTGTTCGGGCAACGCATACGCTTCCTGCATCACGTCGAGGGTGATGTCGAGGCATTGCCAATGGTTCAGCGCAACAAAATGGTTGAACCAGAGTTTCCAGTGACGATCCAACTCGATCTGCTTCCGGTCCGCCAGACAGGCGATTTCGGCGGAGCTGATGGGCGAGAAGTAAACGGTCACATCCGGCGACGTCAGCACCTTCAACGCCTCGACCGACAAACGCTCAGGCTCCGATACCGTCCAAACGATCGCGCAGGTATCAAGCAGGACGTTCATCCGCCCCCAACATGTCCCAGTCGGACTCAAACACCGGCTCGGTCAGTTCAACATGCACCTTGACGGTATTCACGCCGCACCCGGGAACGGTCGCGTTCCCGTGATGAAACCCGACCGGCGTCACCACCGCAACAGGGACATTCCGCTTGCAGATTTCCACCACGTTACCCGCCTGCACCTTGTCGAGGTAGTCGCTCAAATGATCCTTAAATTCGGCAATATTGGCTTTTATCATAACCAGCCCCCGCTGTTGGCTATAAATATAGCCAACTAGTTGGCCATGTCAATGGCCAGAATCAAGATACATCCATCCCGCACGTGGTGGTTTTTGATTCATGTGGAGTGCGCTTTCTTGAAAGCGCTTTTCCCCGGGGTTCTCGAACCCCGGGTCAGGCCCATCCGACTGTCCGTACCAAGGGCGGTCAGTTGAAATCGTTGTTCAAAATATCCTCGGTACGCCGGCAGAACTCGCGGGCGTAATCCGTCCAGACCCCCTGCCCCCAATACCGGAAGCAACTCGTCTGGGTGATCAGCAGGTGGTACAGCGCGTTGCGGTAGCGCGGATCGGACGTCGAGACGCCCTTGGACAGGACCTTCTCGTTGAACAGCGCACTGACCTTTTCCATCGGCCCGAGCACGTTCTCGTATCCGTGCACCCACGAGATGCTGCTCGTCCAACTCCCGCCCTCCATGTGGAACCGGTGGTCTTCCTTGCGGCATTCCTCGATCGCCGCCTTGAGCTTCTCCGGACCGGCGCCCGGCTGGATCTTCTGCCAGATCTTGTGCTGGAACAACGGCTGGCAGACCGGGAAATCGGACTCCTTGATGCCCATCGCGAAGAGATGCTCGAGGTACTCGCTGCCGTTCATCAGCGGGGTGTCGGAGCCGGAGGCGTTGCGCACCGCCTCCATGAACTTCGGCGGGAACTCGTTCATCATCACGCCGCCGTTTTCGCCGTCGGCGATCTGGGTGACCAGCGGCGGGATCTGCTTCCCGGCCAGTTCCCAGCGCGACAGGCTCTGCGCCTCGTACCAGGGCTGCATCTGCGCGACCAGCTTGGTGTCGCTGCCCTGGGTCTTGATCAGCGCGACGATCGAGGCCTCCTCGCCCTTGCTGTTGCGGCAGACCAAGCGGTGCGGGATGTGGCGGCGGTCGATGCCGTGGCCGTTCGGCTGCTCCACCGTGTGTTCCTGGATGATCACCCAGGTGAACCCGCAATCCTTCAGCGTCTTGACGAATTCGTAGGCGACATCGGGCTGGTTGGGCAGCGCCATCTCGGACGGCGAGAACCCCTTCACCCGCTCCAGCGCCTCCATGCCGAACAGCGCGGCGAAGTGGTGTTGCCAGGCCAGCACGTGCAGCTTGTAGTCCTGCACCGGGGTGGACGGCGCGACGGCATGGCTCCACGGGCAACCGAGCCACTCCGCGGCATGGCGGTAGTCGGGGTTCACCGTGATGTTCTTCAGCGCGTCAAAGAGGTCCTGCGACCCCATCTTGCGCAGGCCATGCAACAGGCAACCGGTGTATTCGAGCATGGCGCGCGGCTGCTTGCCCTCGTGGATCAGCTGCGGGATGAACTCGCCGATCCGCTTGTAGCACCAGTAGAACACCGGCGCGTTGTGATTATCGCCGATGGTCTGGTTGTCCATCATGTACTTCAGGTTGCTGATGATGTCGGCGGTGCGGAGGTCATGCCCCCCCGCCGGGATCAGCGGCTGCTGCATGTGCAAGGCGATGGCCGCCGCGCTCTTGATGCGGCCGAAATCAACCTTGCCGGCAGAGCGGAACGCATCGGGATTCCTCCCCGCGTGCTTCAGCACCAGCTTCTCCGCGCCGGATATGTTCAGTTGCCCGTCGACGTATTCTGCGATCGCTTCCATTGATTGCTCCTATGCCATGTTCGATGTAGCCGACATAAAGTCGGCTCTACGGCCGTTGTAGAGCCGGGTTTACCCCGGCTATCTGCTTACTTCTCGCGGATCAATTCGTAGATGTTCAGATAATGCTGGGCCGAGTGGTTCCACGAGTAGTCCTTGCGCATGCCGTTCAGCATCAGCTCGCGCCAGTACTGCGGATAGTGGTGCCACATGCCGATCGCGCGCTTCAGCGCGGACTCGACGCCCTCGTTGTTGAAATCGTTGAACACGTAGCCCGTGCGGTCGTGGTACGGCACATGCGCGTAGTTCGCATCGAACACCGTGTCGGCGAGGCCGCCGGTGTTGCGGACGACCGGCACGGTGCCGTACTTCATGGCGATGAGCTGGGTCAGGCCGCACGGCTCGAACGCGCTCGGAATCAGGATCATGTCGGCGCCGGCGTAGATCAGGTGCGACAGGCCCTCGTCGAAACCGAGTTCGAGGTGCACGTCCGGATTGTCGTTCAGGTGGCGCTTGAGGTTCCAGAAGTCCTCGCTGATCTTGCCGTCGGGGCTGGTGCCGAGCAGCACGAACTGGCAGCCATTGGCCAGGCAGTAGAAGATCGCGTGGCGGATCAGGCCGACACCCTTCTGGTGGTCGAGGCGGCTGACCACCGCGACGATCGGCTTGAAATTGTCGGCCAGCCAGAAGCGGTCGCGCAGCGCCTTCTTGTTGCCGTATTTCGCATCGAGGTTCGCGGCGGAATACTTGTGCGGGATGAACCGGTCGACCTCGGGATTCCACTCGCCGTAGTCCACGCCGTTCAGCACGCCGCCGACCTTGTTGCCGTGCTGGTTCAGCACGTGCTGCAATCCGTGGCCGAGCGTGGTATGCCGGATTTCGTGCATGTAGGTTGGCGACACGGTGGTGATGAAATTCGAATAGACGATGCCGCCCTTCATCAGGTTCACCGCGCCGTGGTGCCGGTCGTCGCCCAGCCGGTCGGGCGTGATGTACCACGACGGATTCAGGTGGTTCTGGCGCAGCACGAAATCGCCGGTGATGCCCTGGTGGTTCACGTTGTGCAGGGTGAAGCAGACCCGCGGATGGGTCATGCCGAACTTGCTGTAGGTCTCGTACAGCAGCACCGGTACCAGCGCGGTCTGCCAGTCATGCACATGGATGACTTCCGGGTGTTTGCCGGTCTTGAGCATGAACTCGAGCGCGGCCTTGGCGAAGAAGGCGAAGCGGTCGGGATCGTCCTTGTGCCCGTAGACGATGCCGCGGCTGAAGAAATTCTTGAAGAAATGCGGCTCGATGAAATAGACCTTCACCCCGTCCACAAAGCCGAAATACACGTCGCAATGGACCCAGAAGTGATGGTACGGCACCCACAGGTCGCTGTACGATTTCGTGTAGCCCCAGATGCGGTCCATGCGCATGCAATCGTAGCGCGGCATGATGACCTCGACGTGGTTGCCGCGGATGGACAACTCGCGGGTCAACCCCTGCACGACATCGGCGAGCCCTCCCACTTTGGCGACGTTGGCGAACTCCGAGGCGATGTGGATGATGTACATAGACGTTCTCCGAATCCGGGCTTGGCCAACAGGTTAGCGCAACCGGTTCACCCTGTGCAAGGGTTCGATTACGGGAGGTCGATGATTTTGCCGAGCACGTCGGGGTACTGGGCGAGGAAGGGATAGAGGTCGGTCATGATCTGCATGTAGGCGGCCGGCCAGGGCAGATGCCGGAACCAGCACTGGCGGTCGGCCAGTATCGAGGCGGCAAGACAGATGAGGCGGGCCTTGGCCTCGGGCGCGCGCATGCTGGCGAGGATGAACTGGACCTTGCGCAGGATGGCGACCTCGTCCTGCTCCGGCTGCTCGCCGCCGGCCGGCTGCCGCAGCATCCGGTCGATCATCCGCCAATGCCGCGTGCGCAGATGGTAGATGGTATCCGGCAGGCGGGAGTAGCGTTCGAGCCGCTCGAGGTGGGCGAGGATCGTTTCACTGTCCGCATGTTCCGCGGCGAGGGTCTGGATCACATTGTGGTAGTGGCCATCCCACAACGCCTTTTCCTCCTCTTCGGTCAGCGCCCGCTTTTCGATGATCTGGCAGGCCGTCCGCTCGGCATGCACGATGTGGTCGACAAGGAAGGAGCCCAGGTAGGCCAAGGTGATTGCCTTTTCAACCGGCGTGCGCTCACGGTTGATCAGGGCCTTGATCCGCTGGCGAAGGACGCGGCCGAAGCCGCGGTTGCCGGGACTCCCGGTCATGCGGAACAACCGCGGAAACGAACGTGACCGCAACTCGTGCACGAGCGGCGGCGGCAAATAGGATACCGCAATCATACGACATACTCCCCCCGCTGAACGGGACGGCGCCTGTCCTTACCATCGCGGCTCCGGGCGCAATTGCAAGCCCGGTCCGGCGATTCCCGGATCAGGCCCCGCCGGCGGCCGTTCCCGGACGGGCGGAACCCGTTGCCGCGGATGATGTTCCCGCAGCGGTCCCGCTGTCCGGCCCCCCGGCCGGTTCAGCTGTTTGTTCGACCGCCTCGGCCTCGATGGCCGGCGGCAGGTCCTCATAATGATGGAAAAAGACCGCGCCCAGCGGCGGCAGCGACAACGGCAGCGAATACTGGTGGCTGTTCCACGGCGTCGCCTCGGCGGTCATCGTTCCGACCACCCCGGCATTGCTGCCGCCGAACGCCTCGCTGTCGGTATTCAGGATCTGGGTGTACTCGCCGGCATAGGGAACGCCGACCCGGTAGCCCTCGCGCACCACCGGGGTGAAGTTGAAGATGCAGACGATGATGTGCCGGTAGTTCTTCGCCTTGCGGATCAGGCTGACCGTGCTGTTTTCGCTATCGTGCAGGTCGATCCACTCGAAACCGTCCCACGAGAAATCAATCTCGTGCAACGGGAGGTACTGCTTGTAGACCGCATTCAGCTTGGTGAAGAAATACTGCAGTTTCTGGTGGTGCTCGTACTTGAGCAGGTGCCAGTCCATGCTCTCGTTGCAGTTCCACTCGTTCCACTGGCCGATCTCGCAGCCCATGAACAGCAGTTTTTTGCCGGGGTGCGCGTACATGAAGGCATAGAGCAGGCGCGCATTGGCGAACTTCTGCCACAGGTCGCCGGGCATCTTGGTGAGCATCGATCCCTTGCCGTGCACCACTTCATCGTGCGAGAACGGCAGGATGAAGTTTTCCGTGAAGGCGTAAATCAGCGAGAAGGTGATGTCATTGTGGTGGTAACGCCGGTGGATCGGATCCTTGCTGATGTAACGCAGGATGTCGTTCATCCAGCCCATGTTCCACTTCAAGCCGAACCCGAGGCCGCCGAGGTAGGTCGGACGCGACACCATCGGCCAGGCCGTGCTTTCCTCGGCGAAGGTCAGGAAACCGGGGAACTCCCCGTGCATGATCTCGTTGAACTTCTTGAGGAAATCCACCGCCTCGAGGTTTTCCCGCCCGCCGAACATGTTGGGGATCCACTCACCCGCCTTGCGCGAGTAGTCGAGGTACAACATGCTCGCCACCGCATCGACGCGCAGGCCGTCGATATGGAACACCTCGGCCCAGTAAACCGCATTGGACAACAGGAAGGTGCGCACCTCGTTGCGCCCGTAATTGAAGATCAGGGTGCCCCAATCACGGTGCTCACCCTTGCGCGGGTCGGAATGTTCGTAGAGGTGCGTGCCGTCGAAATAGGCCAGTCCGTGCCCGTCCTTGGGGAAATGCGCCGGAACCCAGTCGAGGATCACGCCGAGTCCTTCCTGATGGCAACGGTCCACGAAGTACTTGAAGTCGTCCGGCGTGCCAAACCGCGAGGTCGGCGCATAATAGCCGATGGTCTGGTACCCCCATGAACCGTCGAACGGATGCTCCGAGATCGGCATCAGCTCAATATGGGTAAAACCGAGATTCTTCACATACGGCAGCAGCCAGTCGGCCAGTTCGCGGTAGGTTAGCCAACGGTTGTCCTCGTTGGGCACACGCCGCCACGATCCGAGGTGCACCTCGTACACGCTGATCGGCTGGTTCATCTCGGCCGAGAAATCCTTTTTCTTGGCCATCCACGCCTGGTCGTTCCACTTGTAGGTGTGCAGGTTGGTGACCACCGAAGCGGTCTTGGGGCGCAATTCGGCGCCAAAGGCATAGGGATCGGACTTCTGGCCAAGGAAGTCATGGTGGCCCTTGACCTCGTACTTGTAGATGTCGCCTTCAACCAGGCCGGGAATGAACAACTCCCAGATGCCCGAATCGCCGCGGCGCTGCATCGGATGGTGCAACCCGTTCCACCGGTTGAACTGGCCGATCACGCTGACCCGGATCGCATTCGGGGCCCAGACGGCAAAGTGCACGCCGGTCAACCCCTCGACGGTCAGCAGATGCGCACCCAGCTTTTCGTAGGTGCGGTAATGCGTGCCCTCGCCAATCAGGTGCAGGTCATAATCGGTCAGGCGGACCGGCAGGCCGTACGGATCGTCCACGGTCCACGAATGCCCCTGCGTGTCGGTCATCTTCAACCGGTATGGGAACCGCTTGCGACCGGAAACCACCAGTTCGAACAATCCATCCTTGTGGATACGCTGCATCGGATGGGACGCCTCGGACTCGATGACCTCCACCGAGGCGGCAAACGGCTGGAACGTGCGGATGACCACCGCATCCTGCTTCGGCCGCAGATCGTGCAAACCCAGCACATCAAACGGCGTACCATGCATGCCGTACACAATGGATTTGATGGCGTCCTCATGGAGCGTCGGATTCATACAAGTCTCCCAACTGATCGATCGTTTGGTCCGGGTGCTGCCACCACGTGGTTTCGAGTATGCAGGTTCATCGCCGCGATTTCCATGTTAAACTCCGGCGACCTACCGGGTTGCCATCGATTCGCTGCGGGGAAAACAAAGATGAAAGGCGGTGCCGCTACCCGGCGCGCTTTCGCACTCGATGAATCCACCGAACCGGCGCACAATGCCATAAACGAGGGTCAACCCCAACCCCTTGTCCTTTTCCTTTCCGTGCGTGCTGAAATAGGGCTCGTACATGCGCGCCATCACCTCCGGCGTCATCCCGGTTCCCTGATCGCGGATACTGAGACAAGCCCACGTCTGGCTCTCCCCGGTCGCGGCCGCCGGCACACGGTTGGATACCGATACGGTGATCGTACCGCCTTGCGGCATCGCCGCCGCCGCATTGGCGACCATTTCGCCGACCAGATAGATGAACTGCTCCATGTCGATGCGGATCTGCAGTCCATCTGCAACTCCGGCCTCGACCGGCGTCTCGATCAGGCGAATCACCGGCGTTGCCGGCAACGTCACGCCCTTGAGCGATTCATGCACCAACGAAGTGAACTCCATGACATGGCCGCTGGACCGCCGCGATCCCATGATCTGCAGCTTGCGGGACAAGGCCAGGCAGCGCTCGCCGGCCTCGGCCACCTGTTCGGCACAGAAATACAGGGGATCGTTCTTGGAGATGCCGTCGTGCAACATCTGCCCGCAGGCGATAATCGGGGTCAGCAGGTTGTTGATTTCGTGGGCGAGGTGTCCGGCGAACCGGCAGACCATGTCCATGTTCGCCTCGGAAACGTCCACCGGTTTTTCCGCTGACATGCTGACTCCTCAACGGCGCGCCCCCCGGCACACCCTGCAGTACGGCCGCGACCAACGGGACACCCCGTTCGTGCTACGCTGCCGTGCGACCACTGTACAGGAACGGCCCATCAGCGCAAGCAGAGGTTGCACAAAGGATTAAAGCGGTTTCACCATGACGCCGCGCACACTCACACGGCATCGCCACGGATCCACGCCAACGCCTCGTCGAAATCGGTGAATACCGCAAGCTGAAGCCCGTGATTGCCCGCCAACGCCTCGGACATCCGGCACAGCCCATATTCCACCGCACGCGTGGCCACCCAACCGTTCTTCCGCCCGGTGGCTAACCGCGTGTAGGTAATGGCCTGGTCCGCCAACATCCGGACCTGTTCTGCGGTCAGCGCATCCAGGGTCGCATCGCGCAGGTCCCACAATGAATGGCTCGTCCACCCCGACCGGCCGAAACGGGCGGCAAGCTGATCCCGTATCTCTTCATAGGTGATACGGCCATGGCCCTCGTGCACGACCAGACATAACGCAGTATGATGTACCGTGAAAAACGGCATAGACTCCCCTCCCGTGACCAAAATCCTACTGGAGCCGTAGCCCGTCGCCAAGCGGTAAACCGCGCCGGGGGATACCCGCCCGGCATCCGTTTCCGGCTGCACAGTTGACACCGGCAGAGGGATGGGAATAATCCGGACCAACCATGAACGACCCATCCGCCCTAACCATCCACGCCCCCGGTGTGGATACCGAAGCCCTGGTCCGGGACATCCAGGAAACCGTGGCCCGCAAACAGCAACAGGGCGTCTACGCCGACGCCCGCATCGCCCGGGCCGAACGCGCGAACCTGGTGAACCTGCGCGACGACGAGAGTTTCACCGGCTTCTACCTGACCGCCCTGCGCGAGGCCTCGGCGATCGACATCAACGACTTCGAGATCCGCGAACGCCGCGAACGCTTTGCCCCGCTGCTGGTGAAATTGAAGAAGTCCATCTGGAACCTGCTCAAGTTCTACACCTACCGACTGTGGTCCCAGCAGAACCTGGTGAACGGCCTGTTCGTGACCGGCATGGAATCGATCAACGAGCAATTGACCAGCCGCATCAAGACCCTCGAGGCGCGGGTAGCCGAACTGGAAAAGAAACTGGACGGGCGCTGACCCCATGCCCGCCGCCCGCCGCATCGCCTTCATCTGCCCCCGCTTTGCCGAACAAGGCACCGTCGGCGGCGCGGAAACCTTGCTGAAAGCACTGGCCGAACGCGCCGCCGCCGACGGGCGCGAGGTCGAATTCCTGACCACCTGCGCCACCAACCACTTCACCTGGGAAAACACCGTGCCCGCCGGCACCCGCACCATCGGCGCACTGACCGTGTCGTTTTTCCCGGTGGACGACGACCGCGACGTGACCACCTTCCTGACCGTGCAGGGCCGGATCGACAAGGGCGTGAAGGTCAGCCGCGCCGACGAGGAGGCCTGGATCGCCAACAGCGTGAACAGCCGCGCCCTGATCGCCTACCTGCGCGAACACCTCGACCGCTTCGACCGCGTGGTCATGGGACCCTACCTGTTCGGCGTGGTGTATGCGGCCAGCCAGGTCGCCCCGGAGAAAACCGTGCTCGTGCCCTGCCTGCACGACGAACCCTTTGCCTACCTGTCAATCATCCGCGACATGTTCCACCGCGTCGGTGGCCTGATGTTCAACCTTGAACCGGAAAAGGACCTCGCCCTCCGCCTCTACGACCTGCCCGAACGCGGCGCCGTGGTCGGCATGGGCATCCCCGACGCCCCGACCGACCCCCAGGCCTTCGCCCGCAAACACAACCTGCCCAACCCCTATGTGATCTACTGCGGCCGCCGCGAAGTGCTGAAAGGAACCCCCATCCTCGTCGCCTACCTGCAAGCCTTCCGCGAACGCACCGGCCGCGCCCTCGACTTCGTGTTCACCGGCAGCGGCCCGATCGACCCGCCCGACGAACTGCTCCCGGCCATCCGCGACTTCGGCTTCGTCGATGAGTCCGACAAACGCCAGGCCATGGCCGGCGCCGTCGCCTTCCTGCACGCCTCGGTGAACGAAAGCTTCGGCATCGTGCTGCTCGAAGCCTGGCTGTCCCGCACCCCCGCGCTGGTCCACGCGCGCGGCGTGGTCCTGCGCGACCAGTGCCAGCGCTCCGGCGGCGGCCTGTGGTTCCGCCACTACCCCGACTTTGAGGAATGCCTGCTGCGCCTGCTCGACGACCCGGCGCTGCGCAACCGCCTCGGCGAATCGGGCCGCCGTTACGTGCTCGACCGCTACAACTGGACCGCCGTGGACCGCCGCCTGTTCGCCGCCCTCGACGGAGGCGCCGCGTGAAACCCGCCATCCACCAGCTCGTCGCCGGCTTCAGCAACGGCGACGCCATCAGCAACGAAGCGCGGGTCTGGCGCGCCACCTTCCGGAGCTGGGGCCACGCCTCGGAGATCTACTGCGAAACCAAACGCATCCTCCCCGAACTGCGCAGCGACGCCCGCGACCTCGCCACCGCCCAATCCACCATCGGACCGGACGACATCGCCATCCTCCACCTCTCCATCGGCTCCGACGCAAACCTCGTCTTCAAGGACCTCCGCTGCCGCAAGGCCATCCTCTACCACAACATCACCCCGCCCGATTTCTTCCGCGGCCTGAACGAGGAGATTGTCCGCCACCTCGTCACCGGCCGCGAACACCTCGCCCTGCTCCGCGACACCGCCGACATCAACCTCGCGGTGAGCCGGTTCAACGCGTCCGAAATGACCGGGGCCGGCTACCGCGACGTCGGCGTGATCCCGCTGATGGTGGACCGCACCCACTGGAAAGGTCCGTCCGACCGCCGCCTGACCGAACGCTACCGCGACGGACACGTGAACATCGTGTTCGTCGGCCGCTGCGCCCCGAACAAACGCATCGAGGACCTTCTGTTCACCCTCTACTACAGCCAGAAATACGTAAACCC